>CAMBOY010000223.1 GCA_945869245.1 Hydrogenophaga intermedia | reverse complement strand
GCTGGCTAGCCAAGATACGCCGATTTGGCTGGATGCCGTTGCTCGCTCGCTGCTGCAAGATGCGCGCAAGCAGTACCTGCATTTGAAATTGGACCGCGAGTTTTGTGTGGTGGAAGGCGACATGGCTCACCTTTTTGTTTGGCAGGGTGACGCGGTGCAAAACGCATTGGCCGCACTGCTGACTCACCAAGGGCTGCAGGCCAGCAATGAAGGCATTTGCATCACCGTGAAACGCGCAGGCCTGGCCATGGTGACATTGGCCATTGCGCAAGTTGCAGCCCAAGCTTGCCCTACAGCGACACAATTGTTCACACGCAAACAAGTACCGAATACTGATAAATGGGACTGGGTGCTGCCGGATGAGTTGTTTTTGGCTGGCCACACAAGCCGTGCGCTGGATTTGGAAGCGGCCCATGCACTTTGCGTCCAGCTATTTGAAACACAGGCGGACCGTGGGGCTACAACTGGGTAGACCTGACTCTGGCGGGATTACCGTGCATGGTCAGTTTCCTTTAGGTGGTTGGGTGCTGTGCAGCATGCGCATCATCAGCATTGCGCAGGAGGGTGCGTACACCTGCTGTATCAAAAAATCCAGGTCGTGGTGGAACACGACGGTGTCGGCATGGTCGGCTTGATACAACTCGATCAAGCTGCTCAGAACATCTTTGCTGCCGATGTTGAAGTCCCATTCGTGGGCAGCGGTGTTGCGAATCTTTTTGATGGTGCAGCATCTTTTTCGTACTTCATCATCAATCAAACCCAGCTTTGCTGCGTCGCTGACATGAGATCCGAATGTTCGCTTCAAGGGCACGTTGACCTGTAGCAGCCGTTGTTGAAGCAGCTCGTCTATCCGAGCGGCCCATAAAACCACAACGCTTCGAAAAGATTGCCGGTTGTTTTCCTTGGTTGCCTCTGCAATGAACTGAAGCGTGCGAGCCTCCAGTTCCAAATATGGCTGGTCTTGCAACTCAGGGGATGGAGCCTGCAAAGTCTCCTGCCCAGAGAGGGGCGGCTTGATCGGCCCAAATTCGCCAGCCACGCATCGGGTGTAAATGTCTCTGCCATGCGGCTCGGGATCATCGGGTGACGCTGTGAATGGCAGCTCTTGTTGCTGGGTGTTTGTTCGAATCCAGCAGTCAATGGTCTGCTTGTCGGCGCTTGACCAACGCGGATCTCTGACGCTGAGAATGTGAATGTCGATCATGCTCGTCACATCCCGCGCCAGCGCTGGCCGTCGCCGTGGGCGCGGCCGATGGCGACCAGGGTGTCGAGCAGGGTGGGCAGGCGTTCGCGCCAACGGCCTTTGCCTTTGAAGCGGGCTGCTATGGCGTCGAGGTCCAGCGCGGCGGGGGTGGCGGCGAGCACGTCGGCCACGGCCTTGATTTGTTCGGGCAGGGCGCTGGGCCAGGGCTGCTGGGCCACGGCGGCGCCTGCAGAGCCGGCGGGTGCGCCGGGCGCTTCGCCATCGGCGGCTTCGTTGTCGGCTGAAATGCCCGCGTCGCCCAGGTCCATCGCGGTTTGTTCGGCGGCGGCGTTGGCCGGCGTGGCGGGGTGTTGAAAGTCGGGGCGCAGCCAGCGCACGGTGCCGGCGGCTTCTTCGGCGGCGCGGCGGATGTTCAGGTCCACCAGGCGCTGCAGCAGCGCGTCGGTCCAGGCGGCGCGCGCGGCGGCCTGGGCTTCGCCAGCGCCCCAGGGCGCGGGGCCGAGGTCGCTCCAGCCATAGGCCGCCAGCACGGCGGCGTCCAGCTCGTCGTGCAGGGTGCGCAGCACCGACACCAGGCCTTGTTCGTGCACGGTTTTGTCTTTGGCCGACAGCGCCTCGCCGCTGCGCAGTTTGTCGAGCACGTTGTACATGCCGGTGAGCGTGAGGTCGGCGTGCGCCGCCTGCCGCGCCTTGCGGTGCGCGTCCAGCCGCTCGGCCAGCGCGCCGATGCGCTCGGCCAGCTCGGGCGTGAGCCCAGTGTCGTCGGCGGGGAAGGGGAAGGTTTCGAAGCAGCGGGTCTTGACGTAAACCGGGTCGTTGCCCACGCCGAGCCAACTGCCTGCGGCCAATGACCACGGCACATGCATGTGGCTGGATAGCACGCCCAAGTGGAATGCGTCCGCCAGTGCGATGGCGACAAGTTTGTTGTCTGGCAAAACGTTGGCACCCAAAAACTGGAACACACGGTGTTTGGTGGTTTCGACGGTGGCGATGTAGCGCGGCAGGCCGTGCAGTTGATTGCGCAGCTTGGGATTGGTTTCGCCGAACAGCCACCAGTTTTTCTTGCGGCTCTCGCGGTTGTTTTGGTCGCGCTCCGGTTTGACCTTTTCCAGCACCCACTGGTAGACGGCGGGGAAGCGCTGCAGCACCTCGTCGGCGCTCAGGCCAAACAGGTCGATCACCATCACGTCGCGCGGTGTGGCGGTCAGGTCGCGGCCGTTGCGGTAGTCGCGGATGTGCCGCTCCAGCCCCGGCACACTGCCCAGGCCGAGTTGGGCGGCTTCGTCGCGGCTGACGATAAAGCCCGCGCCAAAGAGCTGCACGCCCCGGTTGCTCAGGTGGGTGTTGGCGCGCAGCGGCTGCGCCGCCGCCACGTTGGGGCCAATGCGCAGGTCCGCATGCAACAGGCCGACGGATTCGTTGACCTCCACCGCCACCTCGCCATCGTCCTTGGGCGTTTCGCGCGTCACCGCCAGCAGCCGCCCGGGGTGCGCGCCGGCCAGGCCCGATGTCATGGCAATGCGCACCGCTGCGCCGTTGGCGCTGTCCACCCACGGGTGGTCTGCCACCGCGAACACCAGCGACACCGCAGTTAGGCCGGTGTTCGGGGTGTCGGGGGCCGATTTCTGCGCGTTGGGCAGCATGAGGCCCCCGGCATCCCGGACAGCGGCCGTGTCAGAGGCAGCGAACACAACAGACACACAAGGCGCAGCAGAAGCGGCAGAAAAGGTGCCGTCCAAAGCCGCCTGCACCACCCGCCGGGTGAAGGTCTGTTTGATGGAGTTGGTGGTGATGAAGCCAAAACGCTGCGCCTGCCCTGCGCCCACACTGAGCGCGGCGCGCTGCCACCAGTACATGACGAAGTCGGCGCTCTCGGGCACCTCGGGCCAGGCAGCGCGCAGCGCGTCCACATAACCGTCGCCCAGCGCGGCGCGCATGGTGCTGGCGCCAATGAAGGGCGGGTTACCCACAATAAAGTCGGCCTGCGGCCAAGTGGCCTGGCGCGGTTGGATGTAGCGCCACACCGGGGTTTGTGCGCTCTCGTCGGGCACCATCAATCCGGTGACCGGGTGGGGTTTGAAGGTGGTGCCGTCCCAGCGCGTCACTACCTTGCCCGCCGCGTCGGTCAGCGGTTCGGTGGTGTCCCAGGCCAGCACGGCGTCGCGGTTGTCGATGTTGCCGTAGTCGTGCACCACCGGCTCGGCGATGTTCTTGGCGCCCACGGTGCGGGCCTGCCACTGCAGGTAGCCGATCCACAGCACCAGCTCGGCCAGGGCGGCGGCGCGGCTGTTGAGCTCGATGCCGCGCAGCTGCTGCAGGGTGACGGTTTCGCCCTCCAGGCCGAGCTTTTCCTGGCTGTCGCCCAGGGCGTCGAGCAAGTTGAGCACTTCGCCTTCCAGGCGTTTCAAGTGCTCCAGCGTCACGTACAAAAAGTTGCCGCTGCCGCAGGCCGGGTCGAGCACACGCACGGTGCACAGCCGGTGGTGAAACTGGCGCACCTCGGCGCGTGCGGCGTCGCGGCGGGCTTGGGCTTCTTTGAGTGCGTCGCTGCGTTTTTTGCCTTGCAGCGACTCGGCCATGATGTCGTAGGCAAAGGCTTCTTTGTCCAGCAGCAGGGCGGCGGCTTGGGCGTTGCTCCACTCGGCGCGCAGGGGCTCGATCACGGTGGGCATGATCAGCCGCTCCACATAGGCGCGCGGGGTGTAGTGGGCGCCCAGGGCGTGGCGTTCGCTGGGGTCGAGCGCGCGTTCGAGCAGGGTGCCGAAGATGGCGGGTTCCACGGCGGTCCAGTCGGCGCGGGCGGCCAACAAGAGTTGGTCGATCTGGGCGTGATGCAGGGGCAGGGTATAGCCGTCGGCGTTGGCGGCTTTGAAGAGTTTGCCGTTGAACTTGAGCACGTCTTTGGCCAGCGCGGCGCTGAATCCGCCCCGGTCCATGTCGGCCCACAGGGCGTGCAGCATGCGCTGCAGGGTGGGCGGGTCGTCGCGGTGGCGTTTGAGCAGTTCGCTGAAGGCGCCTTTGCCGTCGGCCACGGCGGGCAGCAGGCCCACGTCTTCGGCAAACATGCTGAAGAGGCAGCGGGTCAGAAAGGCGCCTACGTGGTGAGGCGGGTGGCCGTCGGCCTCCAAGCTTTTGGCGACCTGGGCCAGCACTTGCGACACCTCGCGGGTGACTTGGGCGTTGGCGCGGCTGGGGTCGAGCGCCATGGGGTCGGTCCACACCAGGCGCAGGCGTTGGCGCAGGGCGGGGTCGCGCAGGTCGGTCAGGCGAATCTGGTGGCTGCGCGGGTCGGGGAAGGGGGTGTAGGTGCCGCCGGTGCGGCTGAATTCGGCAAAGATCTGAATGACGTTGCCCACGTCGACCACCAGCACAAAGGGCGGGCGACCTTCGCCAGCGGGCAGGGCGCGGGCGTAGTTTTGCGCCTGTGTGTGGGCACGTAGCAGGGCGTCGTCGTAGCCTTTGGTGTGGCCGGCGGCCTTGATTTTTTTGGCCTCCAAAATAAAGTGGCCGCGCTTGTAGCAGTCGATGCGGCGCTCGCTGGCGCTGCCGTCGCCATGGGCTTCTTTCAGGGGGCGCTCGAACATGTATGCCTGCTCGGGCGTGGGGTGGGGCTTGTCCACCTCCAGCAGGGCGCAGAGGTCGATGACAAAGCTCTGCGCGGTGGCCAGTTCGCTGGCGGTGACGCCTTGCCAGCGGGCGATGAAGTCTTCGGCGGTCAAGCGCGGTCCCCTGATGTCTTGTGACGGGGTGAATATAGCGGGTCGGGGCTGGCCAGCCCTTGTGGCTGCAGCGCGGGCGAACGTGCGGTATTTGGACTGCGCATGTTTGTGATAGAGGTTAGCACTATTTAGTCGGCCCTGAAATATTCTTTTCAGCCGGCGCCCAGTCGCTGCGCTGGCGCTCTGAGCTCGTTGAAGGCGAAGTTGCGCAGCGTGTCGAGCCAGTTCGGCGACACGCCCGCCACCGTGCACAGGCGCAATAAAAGCGTCTGCAAGA
>CAMBOY010000222.1 GCA_945869245.1 Hydrogenophaga intermedia | reverse complement strand
ACGAGCGCCAACGTGCCCGCATTGCTGCAGGCGAGAAGGGCGAAAAAACCTTTGTGAACCCACGCAACGCAGCAGCGGGTGCCGTGCGTCAGCTCGACCCCACCATCGCGGCACAGCGCCCCTTGAGCTTCTTTGCGTATGGCGTGGGCGAAGTCACCCCAGCCAACGAGGGTGGCCCGGTGTGGCAAAGCCATTTCGCCATGCTGCAGCAACTCAAGGCCTGGGGTTTTCCGGTGGCCGAACAAACCACCGTGTGCCAAGGTGCGGCCGAGCTGGTGGCTTTTCACCAGACCATCGGCCAGGGGCGCGACCAACTGCCCTACGACATCGACGGTGTGGTCTACAAAGTCAACAGCCTGGCTTTGCAGCACACCCTGGGCTTTGTGACCCGCGAGCCCCGCTGGGCGGTGGCCCACAAATACCCCGCCCAAGAACAGCTCACCACGGTGGAAGCCATTGATGTGCAAGTGGGCCGCACCGGCAAACTCACCCCGGTGGCCAAACTGGCGCCGGTGTTCGTTGGCAACGTCACCGTCACCAACGCCACCCTGCACAACGAAGACGAAGCCCGCCGCAAAGACGTGCGGGTGGGCGACACCGTCATCGTGCGCCGCGCGGGCGACGTCATCCCTGAGGTGGTGGGTGTGTTGCCCGACAAGCGCCCCGAAGGCACCACACCCTTCACCATGCCCCATGTGTGCCCGGTGTGCGGCAGCGCGGCCGTGCGCGAAGAAGGCGAAGCCGACTACCGCTGCACGGGTGGCCTGTTTTGTGGTGCGCAGCGCAAGCAGGCCATCTTGCACTACGCCCAGCGCCGCGCCGTCGAGGTGGAAGGCCTGGGCGACAAACTGGTGGAGCAGCTGGTCGACAGTGGTGTGGTCAAGACTCTGCCCGATCTGTACCGGCTGGGCTTCACCGCGCTGGCCGCGCTCGATCGCATGGCCGACAAATCGGCGCAGAACCTGCTGGGCGCGCTTGAAGCGTCCAAACAGACCACACTGCCGCGCTTTCTGTTTGGTTTGGGCATCCGCCATGTGGGTGAAGCCACCGCCAAAGAACTGGCACGGCATTTCGGCGCGCTCGACCGCATCATGGACGCGAGCGAAGAGGACCTGCTGCTGGTGGCCGATGTGGGGCCCATTGTGGCCAACAGCATCCACACCTTTTTTCAGCAAGCCCACAACCGCGAGGTGGTGGAACAGCTGCGCGCCTGCGGTGTGACTTGGGAAGAGGGCGAGCCCGCCGCCCGCGCACCGCAGCCCCTGGTCGGCAAAACCTTTGTGCTGACTGGCACCTTCCCCACGCTCAAACGCGACCAAGCCAAAGACCTGCTTGAAGCCGCCGGCGCCAAAGTGGCCGGCTCGGTCAGCAAAAAAACCGATTACGTGGTAGCCGGCGAAGACGCCGGCAGCAAGCTCGACAAAGCGCGTGAGCTGGGTGTGGCGGTGATTGACGAGGCCGGGATGCTGGGCTTGTTGACATATTCAATGTGACATAAATACCTATATTGACATTATTGACAAAAACTCCACAATCTGTATGTCTTAGACAAACGTTGGCTAAGCGCATTTTTGGAGAAGTCGGATGTCATTGAAGAAGCATTGGTTGTGTGGTGCAGCCGTGGCTGCATTGGTCGCGGGCTGCGGTGGAGGTGGCGGCGGCTCGTCAGGAACGAGCGCGCTGACGGGCAAAATCATCGATGGCTACATCGGCGGCGCCACCGTGTGTTTGGACGTCAACAGCAATTTGCGCTGCGACGCTGGCGAACCCACTACCACCTCGGCCGCAGATGGCAGCTATGCCTTGAGCTACGCAGGCTCGGTCGATGGCATGCAAATCTTGGCCGTGGTCGGGCCCGGTGCGGTGGACTCGGAACTCGGGACCATCACCAAAGCGTTTGATCTCTTGGCCCCGGCCGAAAACGCCAGTGTGGTCACACCCTTGACGACCTTGGTGTCCAACGAGATGCTCAACCGGGGCATCGATCCGCAAGAAGCCGAGCGCGCCATCAAGGCGCAGTTCAACTTCGAGGGCGATTTGCTGGGCCGCGACTTCATCGCCGCCAACGACACCGAGACACTGCAGGTGGCCCAGGTGGTGGCCGCTTCGCTGGCAACTGTCAAAGAGGAGCTGGCTTCTGTGGCCAGCAGCAACGCTTCGGTGGCGGCGCTGTCGCAAAAAGACACCATCAAGGCCGTGATTGCCGAGGTCAAAGCCAATGTATTGCCCACCGTGTTGACAGCAGACGGCAAGGCCGATGTCAGCACCGCTGACGCCAAGCAAGGAGAACTTGCGGACCGCGTCAAAGCGGTTGTGACCCAGGCCAACGAGGGGCAAAGCCTGTTGACTGGGCGTGTTGAGCAGATCGTGGCGCGCAGCAAGGCGGGTGACGGCACCGTGTTGAACATGGCTGAGGTGTTCAAAAACGGCCTGGTGATCGCTGAGCGGGACAGTGGCGATTACATCAACGCACAAGGGCAGCGTGTGGGCAACTTCAGTGGCTTCAGAAATGAGCTGGTCGCAGAATGGATGCAGTTTGATCTGGCCGATGCCGCGCCACCTCCGCTCTACCGCAAGGTCTACCTACCCAATGCGGGCAAGCAGTGGTTCACCCAGTGGGAGGAAAGCGAAGCCGATCGCAGCCATTATTTTGTGAATGGTTCATGGTTCATTGGCACCAGCGACATTGGGCAGACCAAGCCGTACTTTGAAGGCAACTGTGTGGTGGTGCCCTTTAAGGACGGCATTCAGGCCGGTGTGCGTTTTTGTGCAGTGGCACGCGATGTCTCGGGCAAACGCATCAAGGATTTTGTGGGCAATGCCACCACCGAAGCCTTGTTCCCCCAGGGCGCATTGGGCTACGACCTGACCTTCTCGGCCACCGACGACACCTACGAAATCTGGAGCGACACCGAGTGGCGTGGTTACCAGTATGAAGGCGATGCCCCATCGATCACGGGCTTTATCCAGGCCACACGCACCAGCACGCAATGGACCGGTAACAACTGCTCGGTCGGTTTTCGCTTCCGGTCGTACGACGCCACCACCCGCACAGGCGTGATGGAGTGGGCGGCCAACAATTCAGAGACTGGCTGTGACCGCGCAAGAGCCGACTTCAAAACGGCCGAGACCACCCGCTTCTCTGTGGTGACCGTGGGCGGCCAAGACGTGCTGCGTGCACCCTATGCCAATGTGTACCGCCGCGCCAATCCAGGGGACGGCATCAATGGCCAGATTGCGTTCGCCGTGGTCACCAATCTGAAGGATGAGCCAGCGGTGTTTTCTGGCGAGTATTTGTCGGCAGGACAGGCCGCCACCATTGCATTCACAGGCAATATCGACGCCAGTTTCCAAGTGGCCAACAAGATCTTGTTCGATGCGGCGATGGCGGCTCTGGACATCACGCCTTTCCCGTACCCGACCCGGCGCTGAACGCAGCCGGCGCATGAAGAAAGCCCGAGGGCCTATGGCCCTCGGGCTTTTTGTTTGCCGCCGCTCACTTGAATTTGTAGTGATCCCGGTTCAGCACCGCCGCCACGGCGGTGACCTCTTCTGGGAACATCCCCAGGTTGAGGTTGGTGTTGCACATCTCGACCATGCCACGCAACAGACCCGCGGTGTTGATGCGGCCCTGGGGTTTGTAGATGCTGTTGCCGTCGCCGCCCACCTGTTTGGCGTGGCACTGGGCGCAGTTGTGTTCTTTCATGAGCTTTTCGCCCAGAGCGGTATCCGCGCCTTTGAAAATGTCGGCGCCTTGGGCCAGGGCCAGCGGGGTGGCGATGGCGCAGGCGATGGCGGCCAGGGTGCGTCGGGTGGCTGTGTGCATCTGAGTTCTCCTGGGGGAATTGTGTGAAGTGGACCTCAGCGTAGCGCAAACTTCGGGCACACTCCACAGGGCAATCGTTTGCCAACCCCTGTTTGTGACCGTTTTGTGGGTAATCCCTATGGCCATCCAAACCATCCTGAAGATGGGCGACCCGCGCTTGTTGCGTGTGGCCCAGCCCGTGACCGCTTTTGACACGCTTGAGCTGCACCAGTTGGTGGCCGACATGGAAGAGACCATGGCCAGCGTCAACGGCGCCGGTCTGGCTGCGCCGCAAATTGGGGTGGACCTGCGGCTGGTGATTTTTGGCACTGGGCAGATCAACCCCCGCTACCCGCAGTACGAACCGATTCCCAAAACCGTGCTCATCAACCCAACCATCACCCCGTTGGGCGACGACGAGGAAGAGGGTTGGGAAGGCTGCCTTTCGGTGCCCGGCATGCGCGGCGTGGTGCCGCGCTGGGCGCGGGTGCGCTACACCGGCTTCTGTGTGCGTGGCGAGGCCATTGACCGCACGGTGGACGGCTTTCACGCTCGGGTGGTGCAGCACGAATGTGACCACCTCGACGGCAAGCTCTACCCCATGCGCATCCGCGACTTCAGCCGGTTTGGCTTCAACGAGGTGCTGTTTCCCGGCCTGCCGGCCGAAGACGACTGAGCGATTCAGGGAGCGACATGACGACACACACGGGGCCTTTGGCTCCTTATACCCCGCGTCTGCGGCCTCAGACATGGGCGCTGAGCCTCGCGGCGGTGCTGGCCTTGAGCGGCTGCGCCGCCCAGCGTCCGCCGGTGCCTGCCGAGGTGGGTGCACCGGTCGCCGCTTGGCTGGCGCCTGTCGTGCCCCACCAGGGCGACACCCAGGCCCTTACCGATTGGTGGGCGCGCTGGCAAGACCCGACCCTGGTGGCCTGGATCGCGCGGGCGCAGGCCCTCAGCCCCACGCTGGCCGACGCCCGCGCCCAGGTGGCGCAGGCCCGCGCCCAGCGCCTGGCGCAAGACACCTTGACCGGCCCGCAAGTGTTCGCGGTGGGCAACGCCAGCCGCGCTGTGCCTGCGGGTGCGCCGGCCGGCACCGGTGCCAGCAACACGCTGTCGCTGGGCTTGCAGGCCTCGTGGGCGCTGGACGTGTGGGGCGATGGTCGTGCCGCGGTGTCGCAGGCGGCTGCCCAGCAAGCGGGCGCGCAGGCCGGCTGGCATGCGGCGCGGGTGCTGGTGGCTGCCGAGGTGGCGCACAGCAGCTTCGCCTGGCGCGCCTGCCACCGCTTGCTGAACACCGCGCGCGACGATCTGGCCTCGCGTGAGGCCAGCGCCCGCGCCTTGGATCAAGGCCAACGGGTGGGCTTGGTCGCACCCGCCACCGCCGCGCTGGCGAAGGCGTCGGTGGCC
>CAMBOY010000221.1 GCA_945869245.1 Hydrogenophaga intermedia | reverse complement strand
GGCTCGCCAGCGCCAGCAGTGCGACACCCAAACCAAGGCGCTGGTGGTCTTGACTGGCCTGCCAGAGGCCGAGGTGCGCGCAGCCGCCGATGGCCCGCAGGCCGACGCCAGCGTGCCGTGGCCGGCGCTGCCCGCCGTGCCCGCCACCGCCTTGCGCCAGCGCCCGGACGTGTGGCAAGCCCAGTTCGCCCTAGTCGCCGCCGCCGACAGTGTGGGCATTGCCCAGGCCCAGCTGTTGCCCAGCCTGAGCTTGTCGGCCAACTGGCTGCGCCACGACGTGCGCGCCGGCGCCGACTTCACCACCTGGTCCATTGGCCCGTTGGCGGTGAGTGTGCCGCTGGTCGGGCGCGATGCCTTGCGCGCTCGGGCCGACGCGGCCCAGGTCGGGTTTGAGGCCGCCCAAGTGGCCTATGAGGCCACCCTGCGCCGCGCAGTCGGCGAGGTGGAGCAAGCGCTGGTGGCGCAAGCGGCGCTGCACGAGCGCCAACGCGCCAGCGCCCTTGCCGCAGACAGCCTGCGCGAGGTGCTCAGCGCCACCGAACAGCGCTTCAAGGCCGGCCTGGCCAGCCTGGGCGAACTGGAAGACGCGCGCCGCCAGTGGTTGGGCGCGCAATCGGCGCTGGTGGGCGTGCGGCTGGCACAGCTCGACACCGCCGTGACTTTGTATGTGGCGCTGGGTGGGGGGTTTGACCCGGCCCAGGCGCAGGATCTGAACCGGGAATTGCCACGATGAACTCAGCAGCTTCGTTCCGTTTAAGCCCTTTGGGCACCGCCGCAGTGGCGCTGTTGATCTGCCTGGGCTTGGGTCTGGGCAGCCAACGCATGGCCGCTACCGCCCAAGAGGCGCCAGCCCAGCCCAAGGCCTCCATGACCGTGACCGTGGCCAACCCGGCCCAGCAGGTCTTGGCGCAGACCCTGTCGGCCACCGGCAGCCTGGCCGCTTGGCAAGAGGCGGTGGTGGGCGCCGAGAGCAACGGTTTGCGCCTGATGGCGGTGCCCGTGCAGGTGGGCGACGTGGTGCGCAAAGGCCAGTTGCTGGCCCAGTTTGCCGCCGAAGGCCCGCAGGCCGACCTGATGGCCACCCGCGCCGCTGTGATGCAAGCGCAGGCCGCACACGACAACGCCCGCACCGAGGCGCAGCGCGTGCGCCAGTTGGGCGACAGCGGCGCACTGTCCGAGTCGCAAAAATCCCAGATCTTGATGCAGGAAAAGCTCAGCGCCGCCCAGCTGGAAGCCGCCCGCGCCCAACAAGTGAGCGCCGAGCTGCGTTTGCGCCACACCAAGGTGCTGGCGCCCGACGATGGGGTGATTTCTGCCCGCCAAGCCACGGTGGGCGCGGTGGTGGGTGCCGGGCAAGAACTGTTTCGCCTGGTGCGCCAGCAGCGCCTGGAATGGCGCGCCGAGGTCACCCCGGCCGAGGTGGGGCGCATTCAGCGTGGCCAACAAGTCACCGTGACGGCGCCCAGCGGCGCTGCCGTGCAGGGTGTGGTGCGCGCCGTGGCCCCCACCGCCGACACCCAGACCCGCAACATCCTGGTGTATGTGGACCTGCCGCGCCACCCAGACTTCAAGGCCGGTGTGTTTGCGCGTGGCCAGTTTGACCAAGGGCAAACGGCCGCACTCACGGTGCCGGCGCAAGCCATCGTCACCCGCGACGGGCACGCCCATGTGTTTGCTGTGGGGCCGGACAACAAGGTCAGCATGGTGCGCGTCAAAACCGGGCGCCGCACGGGCGAACGGGTTGAGGTGTTGCAAGGCCTGCAGGCCAGCCAGCGCGTGGCGGTGCAGGGCGCGGGCTTCTTGAACGACGGCGATCTGGTGAAAGTGGTGCAGTGATGAACGTCTCGTCCTGGTCCATCAAGAACCCCATACCGGCGGTGATGCTGTTTGTCATGCTCACGCTGGCGGGGCTGTTTTCGTTCTCGTCGATGAAGGTGCAAAACTTCCCCGACCTGGACGTGCCCAACATCACCATCGTCGCAGCGCTGCCGGGCGCGTCACCCAGCCAGCTGGAAAACGACGTCGCCCGGGTGATCGAGAATTCGCTGGCTTCGTTGCAGGGACTCAAGCACATCACCACCAAGGTGCAAGACGGCACGGTGTCCATCACCGCCGAGTTCCGCATTGAAAAGAACACCCAAGAAGCGCTGGACGATGTGCGCTCGGCGGTGGCCAAGGTGCGCGGCGATCTGCCCACCGACCTGCGCGAACCCATCATCAACAAGGTCGAACTCGCCGGCAGCCCGGTGCTGGCGTTCGCCGTGGCGTCCAACCGCATGGACGACGAGGCCTTGTCCTGGTTTGTCGACAACGACGTGTCCAAGCTGCTGTTGTCGGTGCGCGGTGTGGGCACCATCAACCGCGTGGGTGGCGTGGAGCGTGAGGTGCAGGTGCGGCTCGATCCGCTCAAGATTCAGGCGCTGGGCGCCACCGTGGCCGATGTGTCGCGCCAGCTCTCGCGGGTGCAGATCGAGAGCGCGGGTGGGCGCACCGACCTGGCCGGCAGCCAGCAGCCGCTGCGCACGGTGTCGGCGGTCCAGACCGCCGACGAACTGGCCGCCGTGACCCTGGCGCTGAGCGACGGCCGCAGCATTCGGCTCGATCAGGTGGCGGTGATCGAGGACAGCTTTGCCGAGCCCAGCGCCGCCGCGTTTCTGGACGGCCAGCCGGTGGTGGGTTTTGAGGTGGTGCGCAGCCGAGGCGCGAGCGAGCTGGAGGTGGGCGCCGGTGTGCGCGCCAAGCTCGCCGAGCTGCAGGCCCAGCGTCCTGATTTGCAGATCACCGAATCGTTCGACTTTGTGACCCCGGTGCAGGAAGAGTTCGACGGCTCGATGAAGCTGCTCTACGAAGGCGCCATCTTGGCGGTGCTGGTGGTGTGGCTGTTTTTGCGCGATGTGCGCGCCACCATCGTGTCGGCGGTGGCGCTGCCGCTCTCAGCCATTCCGGCCTTTATTGGCATGCACTACCTGGGCTTTTCCATCAACGTGGTCACGCTGCTGGCCATGTCGCTGGTGATCGGCATTTTGGTGGACGACGCGATTGTGGAGGTGGAGAACATTGTTCGCCACATGCACATGGGCAAGTCGCCCTATCAGGCGGCCATGGAAGCGGCCGACGAGATTGGTCTGGCGGTGATTGCCACCACCTTCACCCTGATTGCGGTGTTTTTGCCGACCGCCTTCATGTCCGGCATTCCAGGCAAGTTCTTCAAGCAGTTTGGCTGGACCGCGTCGCTGGCGGTGTTCGCTTCGCTGGTGGTGGCGCGGGCGCTGACCCCGATGATGGCGGCCTATTTGCTCAAGCCCATTGTGCTGGCCAAAGACCGGCCGGCCTGGGCGCAGAGTGGCTTGCGCGCGCGGCTGTGGCATTGGCTGCAGCCGGTCGAGCACCCGGCTTGGGTGGAGCGCTACACCGTGTGGGCGCGCTGGTGTCTGCGCCACCGCTGGATCACCATGTTGGGTGCTATCGCGTTTACCTTCGGGTCAGTCGTGCTGATTTTTTTCCTACCGAGTGGATTGATCCCGCCAGATGACAACTCACAGACCCAGGTTTACATCGAGTTGCCGCCCGGATCGACATTGCAGCAGACGGTGGAGCGGGCCGAGCTGGCGCGTTCGCGCCTGATGGCGGTGGACCATGTGAAGAGCATCTACACCACCATCGGCTCGGGTTCGGCGGGCAGCGACACCTTTGCACCGCAGGGTGCGGCCGAATCGCGCAAGGCTGCGCTCACCATTCAGCTCAGCCCACGCAAAGAACGGCCACGCAAGCAAGTGATTGAAAACCAGATCCGCGCCGCCATGGCCGAGGTGCCGGGCGTGCGCAGCAAAGTGGGCCTGGGCGGCTCGGGCGAGAAATACATCCTCACCCTGCAAGGCAACGACGCCAACGCGCTGCAAACCGCAGCCACCGCCATCGAGCGCGATCTGCGCACCATCCGGGGTGTGGGCAGCATCCAGTCGAGCGCGGCGCTGGTGCGCACCGAAGTCATTGTCACCCCCGACCTGCAGCGCGCCGCCGACCTGGGTGTGACCAGCGCGGCCATTGCCGAGACCCTGCGCATCGCTACTGTGGGCGACTACGACAGCGCCTTGCCCAAGATGAACCTGCCGCAACGCCAGATTCCGATTGTGGTCAAGCTGCAAGCCGAAGCGCGCCAAGACCTCAGCGTGCTCGAACGTCTGGCGGTGCCGGGCGCGCGCGGCCCGGTCATGCTCGGCCAGGTGGCCACGCTGGAGTTGGGCGGCGGCCCGGCCGTCATCGACCGCTACGACCGTTCGCGCAACATCAACTTTGAAGTGGAGCTGGCCGGCATTGCGCTGGGCGACATGAAGGCGGCGGTGGACGCCCTGCCGGCGGTGCGCAACCTGCCTGCGGGTGTGAAAGTGGTCGAAGTCGGCGACGCCGAGGTGCAAGGCGAGCTGTTCGCCAGTTTTGGTCTGGCCATGCTGACCGGCGTGTTGTGCATCTACATTGTGCTGGTGCTGCTGTTCAAGGCCTTCTTGCACCCCTTCACCATTTTGGCGGCCTTGCCGCTGTCGCTGGGTGGGGCGTTTGTTGGTCTGTTGTTGACCAATAAATCGTTCTCGATGCCCTCGCTGATCGGCCTGATCATGCTCATGGGCATTGCCACCAAAAACTCGATTCTGCTGGTGGAATACGCGATTGAAGCCCAGCGCCGGGATGGGTTGTCGCGGCTCGACGCCATTGTGGACGCTTGCCGCAAGCGCGCCCGCCCGATCGTCATGACCACGATCGCCATGGGCGCGGGCATGTTGCCCATCGCGGTCGGTTGGGGTGCGTCCGACCCGAGCTTTCGCTCGCCCATGGCGGTGGCGGTGATCGGCGGTTTGATCACATCGACCTTCCTGAGTCTGCTGGTGATCCCGGCGGTCTACACCTTGGTGGACGATCTGTCGCTGTGGCTGCGCCGGGTGCTCTGGCGCCAGCCGGCGGCGACGGTACCAGTGGCGCCCGCGTCGCTGGTCTGACGCCAAGCGGCTGCGCTGTAGGCCTCAGCCCTGCAGCGCTTCGAGCAGCTCGGTTTCGATCTCGATCTGGCGCCGGTTCATTTGCAGCTCGGCGCCGCTGATGAGGAAGGTGTCTTCCACCCGTTCGCCCAGGGTGGTGACCTTGGCCAGCTCGACGTTGATGCCGTGGCGCGCCAGCACCCGCGCGATGCTGTAGAGCAAACCGGTGCGGTCGCTGGCCGAC
>CAMBOY010000220.1 GCA_945869245.1 Hydrogenophaga intermedia | reverse complement strand
GTTAAGCACCGTCCCCAAGCCCCACGCCGTTAGGTATGAGACAAGGACCAGAGAAAACCCCCAAGCGAAGACGGTGCCGAGATCGGTAGCGCTTGGGAGAGGGAAAAATTCGGGCGCAACGGCCGTGCCTGTTGTCGTGCCCGTGCCTGTACCTGTGCCAGTTGACGACGATGCAGCGCTCACGGTGCACGTTGGGAACGTTGGATACACAAGGCCAGTTGTCACACTCTGCGACATGCCGGAACGAAAGAAGGTCATTTCGTAGGTCGGCGTATCGAAATTCGTTGATGTGCACACTCCGATGTGCAGCACATTTGCGGAACCGACTTCGCCAGACCAGCCGGCAAGCGAGCAATGCAATTTTTTTGCATCGACGACAGTCGGAACGCAGCGGCCATGGCTCAGAAATCCGGCGCTCATGCTGGGTAATCCTGCAGAGTTCCGAGACGGTCGAGGTCCACCACCTGCGGCAGATCATCGAAATCGCAATGGTCCTGAATCAGTTGCAAGGCGTCTTCCATTTCGGACATAACGCCGCCGCCCGCTTGCTTGAGCGAAGACACCCATTCGGGCTGGCCATCGGACAGACTGGGCGCGAGGAAACGCCCGGTGGTTTGCGACTGAATCAGGAACCGGGCCATGCTTACACCTTGGGAGCGGCGGCAGCGGCGGCGCGAGCCTTGGGCACAATGGCCACCAGCTTGAGGCGCGTGTCGTCTTCACGGCCCGCGACCATCTCGAATGTGGCCTCAGCCAACAGAGGGAGGCTATTGCCGAGATGCGCCCACTTGTCGAACTCTTTCGCATCGCCGAGTTTGAAGGGGCGAGTCACAACGCCAATAGACCGACCGGCTTGGTTCTCTTTGAGGTCCACCGCGCAATGGAAGGTACACGACGAAAAATCGCGGCCTTCAATGTTGCCCTGCGATTCCTTGACCGCATAGACGGTCACATCAGACTTGAATTGCATTTCGTTTACTCCATCCCCAAGGGTTAAAAGCACACGGCAGCGGGGGAGGCACTACCAGCACTGGTGAAACGTTGGACAAGGCGAGAGAAAGCCTCTTTGCATTCGGCTTCGCTGTGGCTCATGAGAGAGCCAGGACGGCGGGACCACGGAAGCAAATCGTCTAGGGCATCGCCGCCCCACTTGATCAGCGCGACCAAGGTCGGCCCAGCCGTATCGATGCCCCAGCGCAGCGACCGGGAAACGGCGGCATCTACGGTCAGTTCCTGGCGGCGGTCGGTGGTCTTGATGGGTGATGGCGTGCAGACGGTGTCAGCACGTGTGAGCATGAGCGCATGCCAATCACTGGCACCGCTGAAGAAGTCAGCAGGGCGGCGAAGAAGGTCGGTCGGAAGCTCTCGCAGCTTGTTGCCATAGCGGAGTTCGACCCGATGCCAAAGAGAACCGCTTTCTGGTCCGTATAGCTGGTGGCCTTTTTCGTAGGCGTTTGTTTGTTTGCCGGCTTCTTTGGAGCCCACATAAAAGCTGCGCGAGTGCTCATGGCCTTCTAGCCAGCACCCGAGTTGGTTGTACTTTGGACGCTTGCCATACACGTCACAGGCGCCGCCGAGATAGTCACTCTTGACCGTCTCGAAACCGCCAGGAATCCCATCGAAGAAATCGAGCGCGAGGTCAGCGCGTGTGATATCGCCGTGCAGCGTGTCGATCAGGTCGGCGAGCTTATGAGTCCAACCATGGTCGGCAAAGGTGCAGGCTACCCCGTACAGATTGCAGTGGATTGTTTGCCCTTGGGCGGCTTGTCTTGGGCTATCGCTAGAGCTTCCGAAGCCCACCCAACCGCACTCAATTTCAGAGCGCAAAATTGACCAGCGGAAGCGATAGAAGTCCTGGCCTTTTCTTGGCTCAAGCGCAACGGTGAACTCGCGACCGAGCAGCGAAGCCACCTCAACGGCCAGTTCGTGCGCTTCTGTGGCCAGCAGCGTATCGGCGTCACTTTGAAAGTCCTTGAGCAGGTTTTGAAGCGCTTGCCAGCGGGTGGCTTCCGTGCCCGGTATGGTAGGCGCAGTGAAGAAGTGTTCGCCCTTGCTGATGGCGTCAACAGCTTTGCGCCGCACGGTGAAACGGAGCCAGTCAACGTGTACCGGAGTTTTGGTAAATGTGCGCTCTGCCAACAGTCGAGCCTTGACGGTGTCGCCGTCTAGGACCAACGCATTTTTGGGTGTCTGGCGGGCCATTAATTGTTCTCCCCGTGATTACCATCGGGGGCGGCACACAGGGCTGCGCCCTGCGCGCTCGTGCCTCGCGCATCAGGGCGCAGCCCTTTTGCCTCTTTCGAGAGAAATTCGGCAACCTCAGACCATGCCCGAGCATTTTTCAGGGGGTGGGTGGCCTGACCCGCTGGACGGGCAACAGCCGCCAAGCCAGAAGAACCCGCTTCACCCAGCGAGCCAGACACAAAAGCAAACCGACTGCGAAGCATTTCGGCGAAGTTGGAGAGGGAGAGCGTTTTCATTTCGTCAACCCAGCGAGGGCCTCAAATTCGGCCAACATGTACATTTCATCGGCCATGGTTTGAGACCAGTCGGCGGTGCGCCGCAGTTGCCCGGCAGACGCTTGCCAGCCGTTGCAATCGAGGGAGTCCGCAAGGTCGCGAGCGCGCCGGGCGTCTCGTTCGGGTTTGCGGGCGAGGTGAAGCACTTCCGGGCCTGTGGGCTCAAACAATGCGAGTTGGTTGGTGGTGGACATGGCGGCTGTCTTGGTAAGAAGGCTTGAACGGTAATGACCTCTTAACCACACGTCAAGCGAAACGTGTTAAAAACCGACCAAAGTTAAAGGGTATTTACCATGGAAAAAACGATAGACCTACTGGCCAAAGCGCTAGACGCACGAACGGCAGCAGCATGGGCGCGAGAGCTGAACGTGACGCGCCAAACGTTCTCGATGGCGAAGAAACAAGGCAGGCTATCACCTGTCATGGCAGGAAATCTAGCGCTTGCTATGGGAGAAGACCCCGTGTCATGGGTGGCGCTTGCTGCGCTTGAAGCGGAAAAAGAAAGCGAGCAGCTAGCACGTTTGAGAGGGCGAGTCAAGTGCTGGCGAAAACCCACGTTTTCGCCGACACCCACACCATGACCGACCGATACGCCGTGGTGGGCCACCCGATTGCCCACAGCAAGTCCCCGCAGATCCACAGCACTTTTGCGCAATCCACCGGGCAGGACCTGAGTTACACCACCGTGCTGGCGCCGCTCGACGGCTTTGCCGACGCGGTGCGGGCCTTTCGCGACAGCGGCGGGCGCGGACTGAACGTGACCCTGCCCTTCAAACTGCAAGCCTTTGAACTGGCCACCGATGCGGCCGAGAGCGCCCGCATGGCGGGCGCAGCCAATGCACTGAAGTTCGATGGCGAGCGCATCTGGGCCGAGAACTTCGATGGCGTGGGGCTGGTGAACGACATCGTGCGCAACCTGGGCGTGACGCTGGCGGGGAAACGGGTGCTGCTGTGTGGCGCTGGCGGTGCCACCCGGGGCGCCATCCTGCCGCTGGCAGCGCAGGGCCCGGCCTGCCTGGCGGTGGCCAACCGCAGCGCCGACAAGGCGCACCAACTCGGCCACGAGTTCGCCAGCCATCTGGGCGCTTTGCGCCTACAGACTGGCGGCTACGCCGAACTGGCCGGCGAGCGCTTTGATGTGGTGATCAACGCCACATCCACCGGCCTCGGCCCAGACGCCCTGCCCCTGCCCGATGGCGTCTTCGCACCCGACGCTCTGGCCTACGAGATGGTCTACGGCAAAGGCCTGACGCCGTTTTTGCGCCAGGCGCAGGCCGCTGGTGTGACGCGCCTGGCCGACGGCGTGGGCATGCTGGTGGAGCAGGCCGCCGAGGCCTTTGTCTGGTGGCGCGGCGTGCGCCCCGACACCGCGCCGGTGATCCGCGCCCTGACGGTGCCGCTGGTGTGAGCGGCATGCGTGCCGCCGGGCCATTGCCAATGCGCTCAAGCCCGCAGGGCCCAGCACGGCGGCTAGTCCAATGAGCCAGCGCCGGCACAGCCTGTGGGCCCAGGCGCTGCCCTTGCTGGCGGTGCTGGGCTCGGTCACCGCCCTGGGCCTAGGCACTTCGTTGGCCAAAAGCCTGTTTCCGCAGGTCGGCTCGCTGGGCACCAGCGCGCTGCGCCTGGGCTTTTCGGCGCTGTTGCTGCTGCTCATCTGGCGCCCCTGGCGTTGGGCGCTGCGCCCCGGCGACGGCGCCGCACTGCTGCGCTACGGCGTGGCGCTGGGGTGCATGAACCTGCTGTTTTACCAGTCGCTGCAGACGCTGCCCTTTGGCATTGCCGTGGCGATTGAGTTTTCCGGGCCGCTGGCGGTGGCGCTGTATTTTTCGCGGCGCTGGATCGACTTTGTCTGGTTTGGCTTGGCGGTGGTCGGTCTGGCCTTGATTTTGCCGATTGGCCAAGCGGGCAGCGGCGTGGACGCGCTAGACCCCACCGGTGTGGCCTATGCCTTGGGCGCGGCGGTGTGCTGGGCCGCCTACATCGTGTTTGGCAAGAAGCTCGGCCACCTGCACGCCGGGCATTCGGTGGCCTTGGGGCTGAGCGTGGCCGCACTCACCGTGGTGCCGGTGGGCGTGTGGCACGCGGGTACAGCGCTGCTGCAGCCCGAGGTGCTGCTGATCGGTGTGGTGGTGGCGGCGGTGTCGAGCGCGCTGCCGATTTCGCTGGAAATGGTGGCCTTAAAACGCCTGCCGCCATCGGCCTTCGGCATCATGATCAGCCTGGAGCCCGCAGTGGCCGCCCTGCTGGCGCTGCAGCTGCTCAACGAACAGTTGAGCACCACCCAATGGCTGGCGATTGGCCTGACCATGCTGGCCGCCGCCGGCTGCGCCGCCACCGCACAACGCGGCACAGCCGCAACGAGCTGAATCAGTCGCCCAACATCCGCAGCACGTCGCTGAGGCTGCGGCCTTCAAAGGTGGGCAAGGGCCCGATGGTCTCAGGCGGCAGGCCCGCGCGGTTGACCCACAAGGTGCGAAAGCCAAACCAGGTGGCGCCCATGACGTCCCAACCGTTGCTCGACACAAACAGCACCGCTTGCGGGTCGACCGGGAAGCGCTCGAGCACCAGTTGGTAGCTCACGGGCATGGTTTTGAAATGCCGCACCGCGTCGACCGACAGCACCGCATCCAAGCGGTCGCCGTACCCGGCCGCCGCCACCGCCGCATCCAGCATGTCGCGGTTGGCGTTTGACAAGATAGCGGTGGACAAGCCCAGCTCTTGCAAGCGCTG
>CAMBOY010000219.1 GCA_945869245.1 Hydrogenophaga intermedia | reverse complement strand
AAGGGGCTGCTGGTCCATTCCCACACGGTGCCCCAGGCAAAGTGGGCATGGGCGCTGGCGACCAGCCATTCGGCTTCGGTGGGCAAGCGCCGCTCGGCCCACGCACACCAGGCTTGCGCTTGGTGCCAGCTGATGTGGCAGGCGGTGGCGCGGGTGTCCAGCGGCTGCCACTGACCCCAGCGCTGGGTTTGCCAGCCGTGTGGGGTGTGGCGCAGGTAGCGCGGCACGGTCATGGCGCCGGCTTCAACGCAGGGCAGCACCTCGGCCCAGCGCAAGGGCTGGCTGTCGATGCTGAAGGCGGGCACATCGGTGGTGGTGGCGCACAGTTCGTTGTCGAACGCAAAGCCCTGGCCGGCCCAGCCCAGGGTGACTGGGCTGTGGCGGATGTGCAGTTGCGTGGGCGCGCTGTGTGGCGCAAACAGGGCGTGGCTGGTGTTGTCGCCGGGGTCAAAGCCCAAGGCTTGGGCCATGTAGACGGCGGCTTCGGCGTGCATGTCTTCGTGCAACAGGGCCAGACGGTGAAAGTACAGGCCTTGATCGGTTGGCGGGCTGGCGCTGAGCAAGGCCAGGGTGTCGCTGAGCTGGGCTTGCAGGTCGTCCAGGGTGTGTTGCACGCTGGGCAGGGGCAGGCTCCAGCGGCTGGTGTGGGGCACTGCGCTGCTGTTGTACAGGGCGTCGCCGTCGATGCCACGGCGGGCTTGGCGGGCGGGGGTGCGGGGCAGGTCGGGGTTGGCCTGGGTGCCTTGCAGGCGTTGGGGATTGCGGGCCAGCCACCAGTCGGCAAACCAGCCGATGTGCCCAAGCTCCCACAGGGGTGGGTTGAGTTCAGGGTGTTGGGGCACGGCCAGCGTGGGGCCTAGGGCGTGCTGGTAGGCCTGAAACAGGCGCAGGGTGCGCGCGCGGCTGTCTTGCAGGGCCAGGGCGAGTTCGGTCGCACCGAGGTGACGGGCGCGTTCACCGCTGGCGCTGCTTGGGGTCACAATGTTTGTTGCTATGTCCAACACGCACCTTCGTTCTGTTTGCATCGTGACGCCGGCTCTGGCCGACGCCAACAACGGCAATTGGCAAACCGCCCGCCGTTGGGCGGCGATGTTGTCGGGTGATTATGCGGTGCGCCTGTGCCGCCAATGGCCCGACGGCGGGGCCGCGCCGGATGTGTTGTTGGCTCTGCACGCGCGCCGCTCGGCCGCCAGTGTGGCGGCCTGGGCGCAGGCGCATGCCACACGGCCACTGCTGCTGGCGCTGACCGGCACGGATTTGTACCGCGACATTGCGCACGACGCCGAGGCCCAGCACTCGTTGGCGCTGGCCACGCGCTTGTTGGTGCTGCAAGACCAGGCTCTGCTGGCGGTGCCAGGGCGGTGGCGCGACAAGGTGCGGGTGGTGTTGCAGTCGTGCAGCGCACGCCAGCCGCTGGCCAAAACGGCGCAGCGCCTGCGGGTGGTGGTGGTGGGGCATTTGCGCGACGAAAAAGCGCCGCAGACGGTGTGGGCAGCGGCTGGCCTGCTGTCGCCCGACGAGGGCATTGCCATGGACCATCTGGGCGCGGCGTTGGACGCCGATTTGGGTCACCAGGCAGAGGCCACGCAGGCGGCCTGCCCGCACTACCGCTGGCTGGGCGCCCAGCCACACGAGGCGGCGCGCCGGCGCATTCAGCGCGCGCACCTGCTGCTGCACCCCAGCCGCCTAGAAGGCGGCGCCCATGTGGTGATGGAAGCGGTGCAAAGCGGCACACCGGTGTTGGCCTCGCGGGTGGACGGCAATGTGGGCATGTTGGGCGCCGACTACGGCGGCTACTTTGCGCCGGACGATGCCGAGGCGCTGGTGGCGCTGTTGCGCCGCTGCCGGCGCGAGCAAGTGGCCGGCGCGCCCGGCTGGCTGGACACACTGGCGGCACAATGCCAGCGGCGCGCGCCGTTGTTTGAACCGGCGGCCGAGCGGGCTGCGCTGCGGGGTGTGGTGGCCGACGCGCTCGCGGCTGGCCCCGCCGCACCACATAGTCAGGAGAAGCCATGTTGAGCCCAGACACCACACTCACGTTTTTTGGTTTGGCGCTGCTGCTGTGTTATTCGCCCGGGCCAGACAATGTGTTTGTGCTGATGCAGTCGGCCGCGCACGGGCGGCGCGCGGGTGTGCTGGTGGTGCTGGGTTTGTGCACCGGTTTGCTGCTGCACACGGCGGCGCTGGCGCTGGGCCTGGCGGCGGTGTTTGCTGCGTCGGCTGTGGCGTTCACGGTGGTGAAGTTTGTCGGCGCGGCGTATTTGTTGTATTTGGCTTGGGGCGCGTGGCGTGCGCCAGTGTCGGCAGGCGGCGGTGGCCCGGCCCTGCCGGCTTTGTCGCCTTGGCAGCTCTATGCGCGCGGTGTGGTGATGAACATCACCAACCCCAAGGTGCTGCTGTTTTTTATGGCGCTACTGCCGCAGTTTGTGGTGCCGGCCCAAGGCCCGGTGGCGCTGCAGTTGCTGGCGCTGGGCGGCGTTTTTATCGTGGCCACGCTGATCGCGTTTGGCAGCATCGCTTGGCTGGCGGGGTTTTTTGCGCAGCTGCTGCGTGAGTCGGCGCGTGCGCAGCGCTGGCTCAATCGGGTGTCGGCGGTGGTGTTTGTGGGTTTGGCCCTGCGGTTGGCCACGGCCTCGCGTTGAAAGCGTTTTCTCGCTAAGCTAGAGCCTTGATGCCGGGATGCACCCGGTGCAGGGAGTGACTATGCCGTCCACCGATTGGGTGTCTCGTTGGCCGCTGCGCGAGGCGCGCGAAGCCGATCTGTACTTTTACCTGCAGGCCATCGAGGCCTTTCTGCCGCACAGCCATGTGCGGGTGCGCGGCCATGGCGAGATGCTGCTGCTGGGCGGCTACAGCTATCTTGGCCTCAACGGTCACCCCGACATTCTGGCGGCCGCCGAAGCGGCGTTGCACCACTGGGGCACCGGCACACCCGGGGCGCGGCTGCTGGCCGGCACGCTGGCGCAGCACCAGGAGCTGGAGGACACGGTGGCGCGCTTCAAGGGCACCGAGCGCGCCATGACCTTCACCAGCGGCTACGCGGCCAATGTGTCGGTGCTCACCACTTTGCTCGGGCCGGCCGATACGGTGATCGGCGACAAGCTCAACCACGCCAGCATCGTCGACGGTTGCCGGCTCAGTGGGGCGCAGCTTCTGCGCTTTCGCCACAACGACATGGGTCACCTGGCCCACTGCCTGCGCCGCAGCCAGGGCCCCGGGCGCCGCTTGGTGGTGGTGGACGCGGTGTTCAGCATGGACGGCGATATTGCCGATCTGCCGACCATTGTGGACCTGTGCCGCCGTTTCGATGCCGCCCTGATGGTGGACGAAGCGCACGCGGTGGGGGTGCTCGGCGAGCAAGGGCGTGGCGCCACCAGCCATTTTGGTTTGCCGCCGGACGCGGTGGACATCCACATGGGAACCTTCAGCAAAGCCATTCCCAGCGCGGGCGCTTATGTGGCGGGCAGCACGGCACTGATTGAGGTGCTGGAGCACGAGGCGCGTGGTTTTGTGTATTCGGGGTCGCTGCCTGCGGTGAATGCGGCGGCGGCCCAGGCCGCTTTGCAGCTGCTGATGCGCGACCCCGCGCCGCTGCAGCGGCTGCGGCACAACACCCGGCACTTCGCCCATGCGCTGCAAGCCCAAGGCTGGCTGCACGGGGATCACCCGACGCCGGTGTTTCCGCTGGTGTGTGGCGGGCCGGACGAGACGCTGCGGTTTGCGCGGGCCTGTCAGCGCCACGGTTTGTATGTGCAGGCCATCTTGCCGCCGGTGGTGCCCGTGGGCTCAGCCCGACTGCGCTTGGCGGTGTCGGCCGCGCACCGGCCCCAAGACCTGAGCGACGCGGTGGCCACCATGGCCCGCTTGGCCAGCGAATGGGGCTTGTCGCCGCAAGTGGCGGTACCGGCGGCGCCGCTGGACCAGTTGGAAGCGGTGGAGGTTTGAGCCATGGAGCTGCCCCGCATCCTCGCCTTTGACGTGTTTGGCACGGTGGTGGACTGGCACGGCAGCATCGTGCGCGAGGTGGCGCTGCTGTACCCGCAGGTGGACGCCGATGCGCTGGCGCTGGCCTGGCGCGCGGGGTATCAGCCGGCCATGCAGGCGGTGCGATCGGGCGGACGCGGTTTTGTGCGGCTCGATGTGCTGCACCGCGAGATTCTGGACGGCTTGCTGCCAAGTTTTGGCCTGGCCCATTTGAGCGAGCCCGAGCGCGAGCACCTGAACCGGGTGTGGCACCGGCTCGACCCCTGGCCCGACGCGGTGGCGGGCATCGCGCGGCTCAAGCGGCGCTGCACCGTGGTGCCGCTGTCCAACGGCAACATCGGCCTGCTGACCGCCATGGCCAAACGCGCCGGGCTGCCCTGGGACGCAGTGCTCAGCGCCGAGGTATTTGCCGCCTACAAGCCCGATGCGCGCACCTACTGTGGCGTGGCCGAGGTGTTTGGTGTGTCGCCGCAGGCGGTGATGATGGTGGCGGCCCACCAAGACGACTTGGACGCGGCGCGTGCCCACGGGCTGCAGACGGCCTACGTTGAGCGCTCGGCCGAGTTTGGCGCCCAGCGGCCCAAGGACGTGAGCGGCAGCCCGCTCAACACCCTGCATGCGCGCGACCTGCTGCACCTGGCCGATCGGCTGGGCTGTTAATGGCGCTGCGCTTTAGGGCCGTGTGGGCGCCATATCGGGCGAGGCCCAGCGTTTGATCTGCCGTTCGTTGTGTGCGGCCTCGGCCTCTACCGTGTCTTGTGGCAGTTGCTTCAGGCACTCGGCATAGGCTTGCTCGTCGATTCTTTCGGCCACCGGCTGCACCGCTGGGCCTTGTGGCGACCGGCCGTCCCACACATAGGGGTTGAGCAGCTGCGGCGGGTCGGGCAGACAGTCGTCTTTGTAGATCGGTGGCATCTCGTCGGTCCAGGGGTCGAACGCGATGGTGCGTTCAAACACCAGCGGCGCGCCGCCCGGTGTGGGTGGCAGCGGCGGCATGCGTTCGATGGCCTGGCGCGCCAGTTGCTCGGTGGCGGCCGAGGTGGCCCACAGCGTCTCCAGCAGGGCCAGGCTGCCGTCGGGTGCGATGGTGACGCGAAAGCGCACCATGCCGTTGCTCTCGCCTTCGACGGCGGTGCCCATCAGGCTGCGCACTTGCAGGCCCCAGTTGTAGCGGTAGCGTTTGCCGTTTTTGAGGGTGTAGGTGGAGGCTTGTGCCCAGTCTTCGGCACTGGGCGGCGCAGGTGCGTCGCGGCTGGCGCGCGGCTTGTCGGGCGAGG
>CAMBOY010000218.1 GCA_945869245.1 Hydrogenophaga intermedia | reverse complement strand
TGACCTCTGGCACGCTGCCACGGCCCAGCCACAGCTGGGCTTGCAGCACCAGCAGCAAACCCAGCAGCGCCGCAGAGACTGCGTATCGAGCCAGCATGGTCGTCCTCACATTCGCCGACGGCGGCGATCAGCGCAGATTGTAGAAAGCCGCGCGCCCGGGGTACACCGCCACGTCGCCCAGGTCTTCCTCGATGCGCAGCAGCTGGTTGTACTTGGACATGCGGTCAGAACGCGACAACGAACCGGTCTTGATCTGGCCGGCGTTCGTGCCCACCGCGATGTCGGAGATGGTGTTGTCTTCTGTTTCGCCAGAGCGGTGGCTGATCACGGCGGTGTAACCGGCGCGCTTGGCCATTTCAATGGCGGCAAAGGTCTCGGTCAGGGTGCCGATTTGGTTGATCTTGATCAGGATCGAGTTGGCGATGCCTTTGTCGATGCCTTCTTTCAGGATCTTGGTGTTGGTGACAAACAAGTCGTCGCCCACGATTTGAACCTTCTTGCCCAAACGGTCGGTCAGCAGTTTCCAGCCGTCCCAGTCGCCTTCGGCCATGCCGTCTTCGATGCTGATGATGGGGTACTTGTCGACCCAGGTGGCCAGCACATTGGTCCATTCTTCGGCGCTGAGGGTCAGGCCTTCGCCTTCGAGGTGGTATTTGCCGTCTTTGTAGAACTCGCTGGCGGCGCAGTCCAGACCCAGGGCAATCTGCTCACCGGCGGTGTAGCCGGCGTTGCTGATGGCTTCCAGAATCATTTGCAGCGCGGCTTCGTGGCTGGGCACGTTGGGGGCAAAGCCACCTTCGTCGCCCACGGCGATGCTCATGCCCTTGTCGTGCATGATCTTCTTGAGCGCGTGGAACACCTCGGCACCCCAGCGCAGGGCTTCGCGGAAGCTCGGTGCGCCCACCGGGATGATCATGAGTTCTTGCAGGTCCAAGTTGTTGTTCGCGTGTGCGCCGCCGTTGACCACGTTCATCATGGGCACGGGCATTTGCACTGCGCTCATGCCACCGAAGTAGCGGTAGAGCGGCAGGCCGGCTTCTTCAGCGGCGGCGCGGGCCACGGCCATGGACACGGCCAGCATGGCGTTGGCGCCCAGGCGGCTCTTGTTGTCGGTGCCGTCCAGGTCAATCAATGTCTTGTCCAGAAAGGCCTGTTCGCTGGCGTCCAGGCCCAGCACGGCTTCAGAGATTTCGGTGTTGATGTGCTCAACCGCCTTGAGCACACCCTTGCCCAAGTAGCGGCTCTTGTCGCCGTCGCGCAGCTCAATGGCTTCGCGGCTGCCGGTGGACGCGCCCGAGGGCACGGCGGCGCGGCCCATCACGCCAGACTCCAGCAGCACGTCGCATTCGACGGTGGGGTTGCCTCGGCTGTCCAGCACTTCACGGCCGACGATGTCAACAATTGCGCTCATGGGGTCCTTTCGATGGGAGTTTGAATCAATGGGGTTCAGATGACCGGGGCGGCTACGCCCTCGACCAGAATCATGTTGAAGTGCGCGGTGGCGCCTTCGCGCTGGGCGCGGGCCTGGCGGTACATTTCGCCGTCGTAAAAAGCCTTGGCCTGCTCAAAGCTCGGAAAGCGCAGCATGGCCACACGCGCCGGTTGCCAGTCGCCTTCCAGGGTTTCACATTGGCCGCCGCGCACCAGGTATTCACCGCCAGCGGCTTGTACCGCCGCCGGCGCGGCCGCCATGTAGCGCTTGTACTGCTCCATATCGGAGATCTGCATGTCGACGATCAGGTAGGCCGCGGGCATGGTTTAGTCTTTTTGGCGTGCTTGCTGGTCGAGCGCCGCGCGCACATAGGCGTTGAACAGCGGATGTCCGTCCCACGGCGTGGACTTGAACTCGGGGTGGAACTGCACGCCCACATACCAAGGGTGAACGTCTTGCGGCAATTCCACAATTTCGGTCAGGTGTTCGCGTTGGGTCAGCGCCGAGATCACCAAACCCGCGTCGCGCAGGCGCTGCAGGTACTGCGCGTTGGCTTCAAAGCGGTGGCGGTGGCGTTCGGTCACCACATCGCCGTAAATCTGGTGGGCCAGCGTGCCCTTGGCCACGTCCGAGCTTTGGGCGCCCAAGCGCATGGTGCCGCCCAGATCGGAGTTGGCGTCGCGTTTTTGCACCGTGCCGTCGGCGTCTTGCCACTCGTCAATGAGCGCAATCACGGGGTGCGGCGTTTGCTGGTCGAACTCGGTGCTGTTGGCGCCCTCAAGGCCCGCCATATTGCGTGCGTATTCAATGGTGGCCACCTGCATGCCCAGGCAAATACCCAGGTAAGGCACTTTGTTTTCCCGGGCAAAGCGGGCGGCGGCAATCTTGCCTTCCACCCCGCGCTTGCCAAAACCGCCGGGCACCAGAATCGCGTCAAACTGACCCAACGATGCTGCCACGTTGTCTGCCGTGATGGTTTCCGAATCCACGTACGTGATTTGTGTCTTGACGTGGTTCTTCATGCCCGCGTGGCGCAGCGCTTCGTTGAGCGATTTGTAGCTGTCGCTCAAATCCACATACTTGCCCACCATGGCGATTTGCACCGTGCCTTGCGGGTGCACGACCTCGTGTACCAGGGTGTCCCAGCGCTTGAGGTTGGCCGGTGGCGTGTTCAGGCGCAGCTTGTCGCAGACCAGGCTGTCGAGTCCTTGCTCGTGCAAGATGCGCGGCACTTTGTAGATGGTGTCCACATCCCACATGCTGATGACGCCCCACTCGGGCACGTTGGAGAACAGCGAAATCTTGGCGCGTTCTTCATCCGGAATCGGGCGGTCGGCGCGGCACAGCAGCACATCGGCCTGAATGCCAATTTCGCGCAATTTTTGGGCGGTGTGCTGGGTCGGCTTGGTCTTGAGTTCGCCTGCAGCGGCAATCCAGGGCACATAAGACAGGTGCACAAAAGCCGAGTTGCCAGGGCCCATGCGCAGGCTCATCTGGCGCACCGCTTCAAGGAAAGGCAGGGATTCGATGTCGCCCACGGTGCCGCCGATTTCCACAATCGCCACATCGACCGCGTCGGGCGTGTCGACGCCGGCGCCGCGCTTGACGTATTCCTGAATCTCGTTGGTGATGTGCGGGATCACCTGTACGGTTTTGCCCAGGTAGTCGCCACGGCGTTCTTTTTCCAGCACCGATTGGTAGATACGACCGGTGGTGAAGTTGTTGGCCTGGGTCATGCGCGTTTCAATGAAACGCTCATAGTGGCCCAGGTCGAGATCGGTTTCGGCGCCGTCGTCGGTGACATACACCTCACCGTGCTGAAAGGGCGACATGGTGCCCGGGTCCACGTTGATATACGGGTCGAGCTTGATCAGGGTGACTTTGAGGCCGCGCGATTCGAGCAGAGCGGCCAAAGACGCGGCGGCGACTCCCTTGCCCAGGGAGGACACCACACCGCCGGTGACGAACACAAATTTGGTCATGACGCACGCAGGCCCGCGCCTGCCGAGGTGGAAATGGGAATTATAAAAGGCCGCCCACCGGGCGCGGGTTCGAACCCGGTACGGCGGCGGTTTTTCAGAGCCGTTGTGTCCAGGTTTCGGCGTCAAACCCCACGGTCACACCGCCGCCGTGGGCGCTGTCCCACTCCACCACCGGGCGCTTGACGACCGATGGCGTGGACAGCGCCAGCGCCTTGGCGCTGGCGGCGTCGCACACACTGGCCTTGGTGGCATCGTCCAGGCCGCGCCAGGTGGTGCCTTTGCGGTTGATCAGCACCGTCCAGTCTTGGGTGGCGAGCCAGCGGTCGAGCATCGCGGCGCTCACGCCTTGTTTCTTGAAGTCGTGAAACTCCGCCGTCAGGCCATGGTCTTGCAGCCAGGTGCGCGCTTTTTTGACGGTGTCGCAGTTGGGGATGCCATAGAGGGTGATCATGGGGCGATTGTGGCGCAATCCCAAAGCCTGGCCCCAGCGGGGCTGGTCCTGTGGTGGGAGAATTGCTGCCCATGAACGCCCCCGCTATTGCCCCCTTGCACACTCTGGACGACTGGCTGGCCCATTGTGAGCGCTTGCACCCAGTCACCATCGACATGGGTCTGGAGCGCGTGCGCCGCGTGGCCCAGCGCATGGGCTTGGCGCTCTCCTGTCCGGTCATTACCGTGGCTGGCACGAACGGCAAAGGTTCGACCTGCGCCATGCTCGAAGCCATCTACGCCGAGGCAGGTTTCAGAACTGGGGTCTACACCTCGCCGCACCTGGTGCATTTTCAGGAGCGCTGCCGTATCGACACCGCGCCGATCGCGCCCGACACCCTGGTACCAGCGTTTGCCGAGGTGGAATCGGCCCGGTTGGACAGCGCCGATGGGCATGGCCCAATCAGTCTGAGCTATTTTGAGTTCACCACCTTGGCCATTTTGCGCACCATCGAGCGCGCCGGGGTGGATGTGGCGATTCTGGAAGTGGGCCTGGGTGGGCGACTCGATGCGGTCAACATCATCGACACCGATTGCGCCATCGTCACCAGCATCGACCTGGACCACACCGCCTTGTTGGGCCCCGACCGCGAGAGCATTGGCCGAGAAAAGGCTGGCATCTTGCGCGCTGGCCGCCCAGTGGTGGTGAGCGACCCGGCGCCGCCCGACGCGCTGCTGGACCACGCCGCCGCACTGGGCGCCGACCTGTGGCGGGTGGGCAAGGACTTTCATTTTGGTGGCGACAAGCAGCAATGGGGCTGGGCGGTGCATCCCGCGCGTGGTGCACGCCGCTACAGCGGTTTGGCCTACCCCGCGCTGCGCGGCGCCAACCAGTTGCTCAACGCCTCGGGCGTGCTGGCAGCGGTGGAGGTGCTGCGACCACGCCTGCCGGTGACGGTGCAGGCGGTGCGCAACGGCCTGGCGCTGGTCAGTTTGCCAGGGCGCTTTCAAATCGTGCCTGGGCAGCCCACGCTGGTGCTGGATGTGGCCCACAACCCCCACTCGGTGGCGGCCTTGGCCGAAAACCTCGACGCCATGGGTTTTTACCCGCGCACCCACGCGGTGCTGGGCGCCATGGCGGACAAAGATTTGCCCGCCATGCTGGCGCGCGTGGCGCCACTGGTGGACCATTGGTACCCGTGCGACCTGCCCACGCCACGTGCGGCCGGCGGGGCTGCCTTGGCGGCCTTGCTCACGGCCTTGCCCCGGTCCTCGTCGGGGCTGCAGGCCAGTGTGTCGGCACCCCAGGCCACGCCCGCAGCGGCCTTGGCTGCGGCCGTTGCTGCGGCGGACCCCGCTGATAGAATCGTGGTCTTTGGTTCCTTCTATACCGTGGGCGGGGTTCTGCAAGACGGCATTCCGC
>CAMBOY010000217.1 GCA_945869245.1 Hydrogenophaga intermedia | reverse complement strand
TCACCCAGATGGGCGAGCAGGCCGATTACCTGCGCTTTATGCCGCCACCACAACCGGGGCGCGCATGGCGCTGGTGGGGTGCGGTGGTCATGGGCGGACCAGGCTGGGTGATTCCCGGTGTGCTCAAGATGCTGGGCGGCGCGCTCTTGTGTGTGCTGGTGCTTGGTTACCAGCTGCCGCCCGAGCGCGCCACCGACCCGAACCAGATGTACCTGGCCGCGTTCGAGACCTGGCTGCCCTACGGTGCGGCGGTGGCGCTGACCGCGCTGTTTGTGGTGGTGTCGCAGCTCAAGATCAACGTCACCAACGCGTATGCCGGCTCGTTGGCTTGGAGCAATTTTTTCTCGCGCTTGACCCACAGCCACCCCGGCCGGGTGGTCTGGGTGGTGTTCAACACCCTCATTGCGTTCATGTTGATGGAGATGAATGTGTTTCGCGCCATGGGCGAGGTGCTGGGCCTGTTCTCCAACATCGCCATCGCTTGGATGATGGCGGTGGTGGCCGATTTGGTGATCAACAAACCGCTGGGCCTGTCGCCCAAAGGCATTGAGTTTCGCCGCGCTTATCTGTACGACATCAACCCGGTGGGTGTGGGCGCCATGGGTTTGGCCTCGGCCCTGTCGATCACCGCCCACCTCGGCGTGCTCGGCCCCTGGCCTCAGGCCTTCTCAGCTGTGCTGGCCATGGTCACCGCCCTGATCGCATCCCCCACCATCGCCTGGCTGACAAAAGGCCGTTATTACCTGGCGAGACAGCCAGAAGAAACAAAGAAAGAGACCTGTGGTGGTGCCGACTGCCCAAGCTGCAAAGCAGCGAGCGGCAGTCCAGCCAGAACACCGCGGATCGGGCTTGGCCCGTCCGCTGGTGTTGCCCCCCGGCCGGGGGGTGACGCCGCAGGCGGCGCGGGGGGGGTATGTATCGTGTGTCAGCGGGAATACGAGTCCCCCGACATGGCGCACTGCCCCGCTTATCAAGGGCCGATCTGCTCGCTGTGTTGCACGCTCGACGCCCGCTGCGACGACCTGTGCAAACCCCACGGCCGGTTCGAATCGCAGTGGCTGGCCGTGTTGCAGCGGGTGTTGCCGACCGCCTGGCAGCCCTCGCTGCAGGCGGGGCTGGCGCACTACCTGCTCATCATGGCGGTGGCCGCGCCGGTGTTGGCCGCCGTGCTGGCGCTGCTGCTGCGCCAGGGCGCCACCGCAGTGCCCGGTGTGGCCGAGGTGCTGCAGGCCAGCTTTGTGCGGGTGTACGCGGTGCTCTTGCTGATGGCGGCGGTGGTGGCCTGGTGGCTGGTGCTCAACCGCCAGGGCCGGCGCGTGGCGCAGCAAGAGTCGCAGCGCCAGACCCAGTTGCTGATGCAGGAAATCGACAGCCACCGCCGCACCGACGCCCAGCTGCAACAAGCCCGCGCCGCCGCCGACGCCGCCAACCAGGCCAAGACCCGCTACATCAGCGCGGTGAGCCACGAACTGCGCACACCGCTCAACAGCATCTTGGGCTATGCGCAGCTGCTGCAGGCCGACGCCGACATGCCCGCCCACCGCGCACAGGCGGTGCGCGTGATTCAGCGTGGCGGCGAACACCTGTTGTCGCTGATCGACGGCACGCTGGATGTGGCCCGCATCGAGTCGGGCAAGCTCGCGCTCGATGTGAAACCCATGGCGCTGGCGCGCACGCTCAGCGAAGTGGCCAGCCTGTTTGAGTTGCAAGCCGCAGCCAAAGGCCTGCAGTTCAGCTTTGAGGTGCTCGGCCAGCCGGTGCCCGCCGCCGTGCGCGCCGACGACAAGCGCTTGCGCCAGATTCTTATCAACCTGCTGGGCAACGCGGTCAAGTTCACCGACGCTGGCAGTGTGGGCCTGCGGGTGCGCTACGCGCGGCAAATGGCCACGTTTGAGGTGCACGACACCGGCCCCGGCATGAGCACCGACGAACTCGACCAGGTGTTCGAGCCCTTTGCCCGCGCTCGTTCCGCGGACGGCGTCAGCGCCGATGGTCGCCCCTTGCCCGGTCACAGCGGCAGCGGCTTGGGCCTGACCATTGCCCGCATGCTCACCGATGTGATGGGCGGCGAAATGACGGTGCACAGCACCCCTGGCCAGGGCACCGTGTTTACCGTGCGCCTGTTTTTGCCGCAGGTGGCCGACCTGCCCACCAGCGCCCTGCAAGCGATCGCCACCAGCGGCTACGACGGCTCGCGCCGCACCATCTGGGTGGTGGACAACGAGGCCGCCGACCGCGAACTGTTGCGCCACTGGCTCGAACCGCTGGGCTTTGTGGTGCACACGGTGGACCGGGGTGACGAAGCCCTGGCCCAGCTCGACGCCCTGGCCTCTGGCGCCAGTGGCTCGCCCGATGCGCTGTGCTTGGACCTGGCCATGCCCGGCATCGACGGCTGGGAAACCCTGCGCCGCCTGCGCGCGGGCGTTTGGGCCCAGTTGCCGGTGCTTATTGTCTCGGCCAATGCCTTTGACCGGGGCCTGGACAACGCGGTGTCCCACCCGGCGAGCGACTTTCTGGTCAAACCGGTGCGCCGCGACGATCTGCTGCTCTGGCTGGGCCAGCGCCTGCAACTGCCCTGGCGCACCGAAGTCACCAAAGCCCCACCCGCATCGGCGAGCGGCCATGCCCCAGCGGCGTCCGCAGCCCCGCAGTGCAGCGACGCCGACGCGGACGCGCTGCACGCCTTGCTGCGCCTGGGCTACCCGCGCGGTGTGCTGCAGTGGCTCGACGCCTGGGCCTTGCGGCGGCCCGAACACGCGGCGCTGGCGCAGGCTTGGTCGGCGCTGGCCCGCGAATTCCGCTTTGTGGCGATTGCCACTGCGCTCGACGCCCGCCGCGCCGCGCCACCACCCGACCCTCCAGCCGCCGCATCCCCCTGAAGCCCGCCATGCCCGCCTTGCCCACCGCCAGCCCCGACGCCCTGATCGTGCTCATCGTCGACGACGTGCCCGACAACGTCGCCATGCTGCACGACGCGCTCGACGAAGCCGGCCACACCGTGCTGGTGGCCCTGAACGGTGAAACCGCGCTGCAGCGCGCCACAGACGCCCAGCCCGACATCGTGCTGCTCGATGCGCTCATGCCCGGCATGGACGGCTTTGAAGTGGCCCGCCGCCTCAAGGCCCAGCCGCAGACCCAGCACATCCCCATCATCTTCATGACCGGCCTGACCGAGGCCGAACATGTGGTGGCCGCGCTCGACGCCGGTGGCAGCGACTACGTGACCAAACCCATTCGCGTGAGCGAAATCTTGGCCCGCATGGCGGTGCACCTGCGCACCGCCCGGCGCGCTCGTGAGGCCGCGCGCGAACAGCACCAGACCCGCAACGCGCTCGACGCCTTTGGTTACGCCTCACTCACTTTGCGCGGACGCGACGGCCACATCCTTTGGCAAACCCCGCTGGCCCGTAGCCTGCTGCAGCGCTACAGCGACGCACCGCCCGGCGCCACGCCCGAGCCGCTGCGCCAGTGGTTTGTGCGCCAGTTGCAGCAGCTGCCTGCGCCCGACAGCAGCGGCCAGCGGCCCTGGCCCGAGCCGCCGCGCCTGACCCTGACACAAGGTCAGTCCACACTCACGTTTCGGCTGCACCAGCGCGTGGGCGATGCCGACGAACACCCCGACGACGACCACTGGCTGGTGGTGATGCAAGAAAGCTCCGACGCCAGCACCATGCAACAGCTCGCCAGCGTGTTTGCGCTCACCACCCGCGAAGCCGAGGTGCTGTACTGGGTGGCCAAAGGCAAGATCAACCGCGACATCGCCGACATTGTCGGCGCCAGCCCCGCCACGGTGAAGAAACACCTGGAGCGCATCCACGCCAAGCTGGGGGTGGAGACGCGCACCGCAGCGGCGGCGATGGCTTTGGCGAGGGTGCCGGGGCTGAAGGGTTAAGTTTCGGAATTTCAGAAAAAACTGCTTTTGGTATCTCGTGCGATTAAAATTTCGGAAAAACAGAAATTCATAACAAACAGCTTGCATGGTGTTTAAAAATTTCTGAAAATCCGAAATATGATCCACGCGCCGCACAACCCCGAAATCCAGCCTCTACTTCAAGACATCGCGTGCGCCGATCGTCTGGGCCAACTGGTGCGGGCGCAGCGCAAACAGCAAGGCTTGCGCATCGACGACGCCGCCGCCCTCAGCGGTGTGTCGGTCGATATGTTGTCGCGCTTGGAAAACGGCGCCGGCAGTGTGCGGCTGGACAAACTCATGAGCGTGCTCGACAGCCTGGGTCTGACTCTGGTGTTGGCGTCCAAAGGACACCCGCTCTTGCACACGCCACCCGACCCTGCGCCACAAGACCCGGCTAAATGAGCACACACCAACTCAGTCTGTGGCACCACCAGCAACGGGTGGCCACCCTCAGCCACCAACCCATGAGCGACGAATGGGGTCTGGTGTACGACCCCACTTGGCAAGCCAGCGCCGGTGCATTTGCCTTGTCGCCCGGACTGCCCCTGGGAGTGGCAAGTCACCCGTCAGCCACCATTCGCCGTTTCATTGAAAACTTGCTGCCCGAAGGGCGGGCGCTCGACATCGCCGCGTCTGTCAAAGGCGTGGCCAAGTCCAACATCTACGGCCTGATCCACGCCCTCGGCGCCGAAACCACCGGCGCTTTTCGCTTCCTGCCACCCGATGTGGACGGATCTGCTGTAACACCTCCCGGTGCATTGCGTTGCGTCACGGTGGACGAACTTGACAAGCGCATCCGCGACCGCGACCAGCAACCCTTTGTGTTGTGGGACGGTCAGGTGCGCCTGTCGGTGCCCGGCTATCAGGACAAGTTGATGGTGTATGTGGACGGCGCCCTGCATGATGGCAATCTACAAGACGGGGCCAATCTCATCGCGCCGCTGTATCTGCCCGACCATCCGCTGGCATCCACCCACATCCTCAAGCCACAGCCACAAGACGGCCGCTTTGCCCATATGGTGGTCAACGAACACTTCTGCATGCGCCTGGCACAAGCCCTGGGCATGCCAGTGGCGGACGTGGCGCTGCTGCGCACCCCCCGCCCGGTGCTGGCCGTCACGCGCTTTGACCGCCAACGCCGCACCGACCCCGGCGCGAACACCACCGTGCGCCGACTTCACACCATCGACCTGTGTCAGGCCGCCGACGTGCCCGTCAGCTTCAAATACGAGCGCCACCTGGGCAGCACTGGCGCCGCCGCCCAATACCGCGACGGCACCAGTTTCGAGACCCTCTTTGCGCAACTGCGGCATGTGCACCAGAAAGCCCGTGAAAAACTCACCCTGCTGCGCTGGGCCCTGTTTCAGCTGCTCATTGGCAACTGCGACGCCCATG
>CAMBOY010000216.1 GCA_945869245.1 Hydrogenophaga intermedia | reverse complement strand
CCTGCTCGGCGGCGCCCAGCCGTATTACGCGCCGAGCGACCCAGCGCGCAACTTTGCGGTGGACTGGGACAGCGTGCCCGCCGACGTATGGGCGCGCACCCAGCTGCTGTTTGTTTGCTCACCGGGCAACCCCACGGGCGCAGTCATGCCGCTGTCCGAATGGGACAAGCTGTTTGCGCTGAGCGACCAGCACGGTTTTGTCATCGCCTCGGACGAGTGCTACAGCGAAATCTATTTCCGCGACGACGCGCCCCTGGGCGGCTTGGAAGCGGCGGTGAAGCTCGGCCGCAGAGATTTGCGCCGGCTCATGATGTTCACCAGCCTGTCCAAGCGCAGCAATGTGCCGGGCCTGCGCAGCGGGTTTGTGGCGGGCGACGCCGATCTCATCAAGCCCTATTTGCTCTACCGCACCTACCACGGCTCGGCCATGAGCCCGGCGGTGCAGACCGCCAGCATCGCCGCCTGGAACGACGAAGCCCATGTGGTCGAGAACCGGCGCATGTACCGCGAGAAATTCGCCCAGGTCACGCCGCTGCTGGCCAGCGTCATGGACGTGGCTTTGCCCGACGCCGCCTTCTATCTCTGGGCCGGTGTGCCCGCGCGTTTTGCCAGCCACACCCCGGGCTTGAGCGCCGACGAGGCTTTCGCGCAGGCGCTGCTCGCTCAATACAATGTGACGGTGCTGCCGGGCAGCTACTTGGCGCGCGAAGCGCAGGGCCACAACCCCGGCGCCGGCCGGGTGCGGCTGGCCCTGGTGGCCGACACCGCCGAATGCCTGGAGGCCGCCGAACGCATCGTCGCTTTCTGCCGAGGCTGACCCGGCCCCCGCCCCTTTTCCATTTGTTCAGACCTGAGCCCCACCATGACCCAATTACTGCAAACCCTGATCGACAACGCCTGGGAACAGCGCGCCGAACTCTCCCCCGCCTCCGCCCCGCGTGAAGTGCTCGATGCGGTCGAGCAGGTGATCGCCGAACTCAACAACGGCACCTTGCGCGTGGCCACCCGCGATGGCGTGGGCCAGTGGACGGTGCACCAGTGGATCAAGAAGGCCGTGCTGCTGTCTTTCCGCTTGAAGGACAACGTGCCGATGAAAGCCGGCGACCTGGCGTTTTTTGACAAGGTGCAAACCAAGTTCGCCCACCTGAGCGACGCCGAACTCAAAGCCACCGGCGTGCGCGTGGTGCCGCCGGCTGTGGCGCGCCGCGGCAGCTTCATCGCCCCAGGCGCCATCCTCATGCCCAGCTACGTCAACATCGGCGCCTATGTGGACAGCGGCACCATGGTCGACACCTGGGCCACCGTCGGCTCCTGCGCGCAGATCGGCAAAAACGTGCACCTCTCGGGCGGGGTGGGCATTGGCGGCGTGCTGGAGCCGCTGCAGGCCAACCCGACCATCATCGAAGACAACTGCTTCATCGGCGCACGCTCCGAGGTGGTTGAAGGCGTGATCGTCGAAGAAAACTCGGTGCTCGGCATGGGCGTGTACATCGGTCAAAGCACCCCGATTTTTGACCGTGCCACCGGCGAAATCAGCTATGGCCGCGTGCCCAGCGGCTCGGTGGTGGTCAGCGGCAACTTGCCCAAGAAGGCCGCCAACGGCGCCGACTACAGCATGTACGCCGCCATCATCGTCAAGCGGGTGGACGCGCAAACCCGCTCCAAAACCAGCATCAACGACCTGCTGCGCGACTGAATCGCGGCGGGTACAGGGAGGAGACAACACACATGAGCAACAGCCAATCCATGGACCGCATCTTGCGCCTGCTGGCCGACAGCCGGGCGTCAGACGTCTACCTGTCGGCCAACGCGCCGGCCATGATCAAAATCCACGGCCAGACCGTACCGGTCAACAGCCAATTGCTCGGTCCCGACGAACCGCTGGACATGCTGCAGCAATTGGTGGACGACAACAAACTCGCGCAACTGGCACAAACCGGCGAACTCAACACCGCCGTGTTTGTGGACAAGCTGGGCAACTTCCGTCTCAGCGCGTTTCACCAGCGCGGCAAGGTGTCTGTGGTGATCCGCTATGTGCCCGCCGAGGTGCCGTCCATCGAGAGCCTGAACGTGGCGCCGGTGCTGGCCGGCTTGGTGATGGAGCGCCGTGGCCTGGTGCTGATGGTGGGCGCCGCCGGTTCGGGCAAAAGCACCACCCTGGCGGCCATGATCGACCGGCGCAACGAACGCGCCAGCGGCCACATCCTGACGGTGGAAGAGCCGATTGAATATGTGTTCAAGAACAAGAAGTCGGTGGTCAACCAGCGCGAGGTGGGCAGTGACACCGAATCGCTGGACGTGGCTCTCAAAAACGCCCTGCGCCAAGCGCCGGATGTGATTTTGATTGGCGAAATCCGCGACCAGCCCACCATGAGCGCGGCCATTGCCTACGCCCAGTCGGGCCATTTGGTGCTGGCCACGCTGCATGCGTCGAACTCCTACCACGCGCTCAACCGCATTCTGAGTTTTTACCCCGTGGAAGTGCGCCCCACCCTGCTGGGCGACCTGGCCGCTGGCCTGCGCGCCATTGTGTCGCAGCGCCTGCTGCGCACACCGGCGGGCGCGCGCATCCCGGCCATGGAGGTCATGCTCAACACCGCGCTGATCGCCGACCTGATTGAAAAGTCGGACTTCTCCGGGGTGCGCGAAGCGATGGAAAAATCGCTGGCCGAAGGCTCGCAGACCTTTGAGCAAGACATTGCGCGCCTGGTGACCGACGGTTTGGTCACGCGCGACGAAGGCCTGTCGCACTCGGATTCGCCCAGCAACCTCATGTGGCGCTTGCAAAACGATTTCACCGGCGGACGCAGCCGCAAACAAGACACCACCATCGAAGAAGACGACGGCCCGATCTTTACCGAGTTTGCGCTCGATGTGCGCCCCTAAGCGGCGCGCACGCAGCCCATCGCGCCCCGGGCCAACGGCACCGCCATGAACGACACCACCACCCTGACCGAAGCGCTGATTGCGCGCCCCTCCGTCACCCCCGACGACGCCGGTTGCCTCGACCTCATTGGCGCGCGCTTGCAAGCGGCCGGTTTCGCCTGCGAGCGACTGGACAGCGGGCCCGAGACCTTTCGCGTCAGCAACCTGTGGGCGCGCCATGGCAGCGGCAAGCAAGCCACCTTGGTGTGGGCCGGCCACACCGACGTGGTGCCCACCGGCCCACTCGAGGCCTGGACGCACGACCCCTTTGTGCCCACCCACGACAGCGGCAAGCTGTTTGGCCGCGGCGCGAGCGACATGAAAACCTCGCTCGCCGCCATGGTGGTGGCCTGCGAACAGTTTCTGGCCGAGGTGCCCGCGCCTGCCATCGACATTGCCTTTTTGCTCACCAGCGACGAAGAAGGCCCGGCCAAGGACGGCACAGTGGTGGTGTGCGAGGCGCTCAAAGCCCGCGGCGAGCGGCTGGACTGGTGCATTGTCGGCGAGCCCACCTCGGTGCACCGCACCGGCGACATGATCAAAAACGGCCGCCGGGGCACCCTGAGCGGCAAGCTCACCGTCAAAGGCATTCAAGGCCACATCGCCTACCCACAGCTGGCCAAAAACCCGATCCACCTGGCGGCACCGGCGCTGGCCGAACTCGCCGCGACGGTCTGGGACGCGGGCAACGAATTCTTTCCGCCCACCAGCTGGCAAATCAGCAACATCCACGGTGGCACTGGCGCCAGCAATGTGATTCCCGGCACCGTGGTGATCGACTTCAACTTCCGCTTCAGCACCGACAGCACGCCCGAAGGCCTGCAGCAACGCGTGGCCGACATCTTGGCGCGCCATGGCCTGCAGCCCAGCGCCGATTACGATCTGGCTTGGACGCTGGGCGGCCGCCCGTTCCTCACGCCACCCGGTACGCTGGTCGACGCGGTGCGCAGCGCCATCCACGAGGAAACCGGCATCGACACCGAACTCTCCACCACCGGCGGCACCAGCGACGGCCGCTTCATCGCCCAAATCTGCCCGCAGGTGGTGGAACTGGGCCCGCCCAACGCCACCATCCACAAAGTCAACGAGCATGTGGCGCTGGCCGACATCGAACCGCTGACCGCCATTTACCGCCGCACCTTGCACACTCTGCACCGCGCCGCCCAGACCTCCCCATGACCCTGCAAGAACTGCTGGCCCAGGCCAGTGCGCGGCTCGACGCCGCCGGCCTGGCCTATGGCCACGGCACCACCAACGCCGCCGACGAAGCCGCCTGGCTCACCCTGTGGGCGCTGGGCCTGCCGCTGGACAGCGACACCAGTACCCAGGGCGACACCCCCGTGTTGCCCGCCGACGTGACCAAGGTGCAAGCGCTCATCGAAGAACGCATCCGCACCCGCCAACCCGCGGCCTACCTCACCCGCGAAGCCTGGCTGCAGGGTGTGCCCTTTTATGTGGACGAACGCGCCATCGTGCCGCGCAGCTTCATTGCCGAGCAGATCGCCGAGGGCACGTTTGACGCCTGGCTCAGTGAGGACACGCAGCGCGTGCTCGATCTGTGCACTGGCAACGGCAGCTTGGCGGTGCTCGCCGCTTTGGCCTGGCCCGAGGTGCGGGTGACCGGAGCCGACATCTCGCCCGACGCGCTGGCGGTGGCCCGCATCAACGTCGACCAACACCGCTTGCAAGACCGCATTGCGCTGCAACTCTCGGACGGTCTGTCGGCCTGCCCTGGGCCATGGGACCTGATCTTGTGCAACCCGCCCTATGTGAACGCACAAAGCATGAACAGCCTGCCGGCCGAATACCGCGCCGAGCCCGCGCTGGCCCTGGCCGGCGGCGCCGACGGCATGGACTTTGTGCGCCGCCTGCTGGCCGATGCGCCCGCCGCGCTGAGCGAAGACGGTGTGCTGGTGCTCGAAATTGGCAACGAACGCGCCCACTTCGAGGCGGCCTTCCCTGGCCTGCCGGTGCAGTGGCTACCCTGTAGCGCAGGCGACGACCAGGTGCTGCTGCTCACGCGCGAGGCGCTGGCCCTGTTTGGTCCGGAGGCCGCCCAGTGATTGTTCTAAAAAACATTGTGCTGCGCCGTGGCAGCAAGGCGGTGCTCGACGGCGCCAGCGCGGTCATCAACCCTGGCGAAAAAGTCGGCCTGGTGGGGCGCAACGGCGCCGGCAAATCCAGCCTGTTTGCGCTGTTCAACGGCAGCCTGCACGAAGACAGCGGCGACGCCCACATTCCGCCGCAGTGGCGCATGGCGCAGGTGGCGCAGGACATGCCCGAAACCGCGCAGAGCGCGACCGACTTTGTGATCGAAGGCGACACCCGCCTCACCGACGCCCGTGCCGAACTCGCCGCCGCTGAAGCCAGCCACGACGGCGAGGCCA
>CAMBOY010000215.1 GCA_945869245.1 Hydrogenophaga intermedia | reverse complement strand
AAATGATGAAGTTGTCCAGGTAACGGTGCAACTGGCCCGATCGGCTGGTGGGCTCCATCAGGGCAAACAAGGCCGCGCGTCGGGTTTGACCTTGGTTGAGCTGTCGGAACTCTTGCCATGCGGTGCCAAGGTGGCGACCCAGCTTCAGGATGCGCAGCAGACGCACCAGCCGCAGCAGACGCAGCGCGTCGGCATTAAAGGGCAAAAAAGGCGCCAGAAAAAACGGCAAGATGGCGATCAGGTCGATCAGCGCATACGGCCGCAAGGCCCAACGCAGGCGTGGCCACTGGGTGGTGGACGTGCCACCTGCGGCGCCAGCGCAGCCCAGGCGCAGCAGGTATTCCACGCTGAAGACGGCGACTGCGATGCGCTCAATCCAGGCGAATAGGTCGGCGTGGTCGGCGGCGAGTTGCGGATTCAATTCCAGCACGATGGCCAGCGAGCTGACCAGAATCACCCAGCTCAGCCAGCGATTGAGCGTGTGCGCCACCCCCTGGTGGTGGCTGGTGTCGAACAGCAGATAGTGGGTCCGTTGCCAGAAGCCAGCACGAGGCTGAGCGACCGCTGGCTTGGCTGGGTCGGAGGCGGTCATGGGCAGCGCTCAGGAGTGTGCGGTGATCAGGACGTCCATGGTAGCTTCTGCCAGGGTGTGCCGGCTCACGCTGCCCAGCAGCAACTCGTCCGGGGCCGAACGCTGTGGTTTGCTGATGGCGATCAGGTCGCAATCATGGTGCGCAGCGGTGTCGGTGAGCAGGCGTGCGGCATCGCCTTCGCGCAGCACGGTGGTGAATTGGGGTGGCAACAAGCCGTGTCGCTGGACCATGCCGCGGATGTGGTGCAGGGCTTTGTCTCGGGTGGTGTCGCGGTAGAGCGCCACTGTGGCTTCGTCCACACCGGCAAAGCGCAGCTTCTCCTCGAACGGCACACAAAAACCATGCATCAGCACCAGATGCGCCGCAGGGAACAGGGTTCTGACCAGGGTCAGCCCATGTTCCGAATGCGGCGACAGGTCCAGCGCCACCAAGATGCGTTGATAGCGCTGTGTGGCGGGTGTACGCACCACCAGTACGGGCAGTGGCGATTGGTTGAGCAAACGTTCGGTGGTGGTGCCCATCACGACATCGAGCACATGGCCCTGGCCATGTTGCCCCACCACCAGCAGGCTGGCTTGGCACTGCCTGGCAGCTTCTAGAACAGTGTGTGTGACGGGGCCTTCCAGATGTTGGGGCCGCACATCCAGATCGGCTGTGGGGTGCGCGCTGCGCAGCCGCTCGGCCAGCGCGTCCATCTTGAGTTGTGTGTCCTGCTTGATCCGGTAAATCTCGGGTGCTTGTTGCCCCAGCCACTGGGTCAGTTGCTCTATCAAGCCGCGTTCGGTCACGTGCAACAGGTGAAGGCGGGCGTTGTGATCCGCCGCCAGCAGTGCCGCCCTGCCAGCGGCCAGCGTGGCTTTGTCCGAGAAATCGGTGGCCATCAGAATGTCGTTCATAGACGTTGGCATAAACCTCTGCGCTCAGTTGGTGTTGGGCTGTCCACGCAGCACTGTCGCACACAGACGGTCTGTGGCGGTTTCCACCGCATCTTCAAACAAATGGAACACGTCGTGGACCGCGCCCTCAGGCGGTTGGGCCAGCAAGGTGTCGTCGCGTGCGGCGATGGCCACGCGGCCGGTGTAGCCAGTGGTTTTTAGCGCATGGAGGAGGGCCAGATTGCTGTGGGCTTGTGGCAAGGTGCTCACCACCCAACTGGCCTGTTTCAGCGGCAGTGCATCCAGAAAATCGGGGTCTTCCGCATCGCCGTAATGAATCGGCAAGGCTTTCTGGTGCGCTGCTCTGACCAGGTCGGGGTCGAAGTCCACCCCCATGGCGACCACCCCTTTGGCCAACAAGCGGTCCAGCAACCGGCTGCCGTAGCGGCCCATGCCAAACACCACGATCTCGACCGCGTGTGGGTCGCGCTGTTTGGCATCGGTGTTCATTTCCCGATAAGGTTTGGCGCGTTCAAACCAACGCAGCCACGGCGCCATTTTTTCGTACAACGGGTGGGAGTACAAAATCATGTAGGTCGACAGGGTGATGGTGATCAAACCCACCAAGGTGGTGAGCCCCAAGGTTGTGACGCCCACATGCCCCAGCGTAATGCCCATGGCAACAAACACAATCGAGAACTCGCTGATTTGCGCCACCGTCAAGCCCGCCAGAAAACCGGTGCGGCGCCGGTAGCCCATATAGCCCATGATGGCCATGACGATCAGCGGGTTGCCCACCAGCACAAACAGCGATAGCACGGCGGCCGGCCACAGCTCGGCGCCCAGGGTGGACATCTCCAGTTTGGCGCCCAGGTCGATAAAGAAAAACAGCAGCAGGAAGTCGCGGATGCCGGTCAGCCGGGCGTTGATAGCCTCGCGGTACGGGGTGGAAGCCAGTGAGAAGCCCGCCATAAAGGCGCCAGCCTCTTTGGAGAAGCCGGCCCATTCGCCCAGCGCCGCCAGAGCGACGCCCCAAGCAATGGCAAAGATGAGCAGCAACTCCTGGCTCTTGGCCATGGAGGCGACCACCCGCGGAATGACGTAACGCATGGCAAGGGCCAGCAATGCTGCAGCTGCCAAGACCCGGCCGCCAAGGGACAGAGCCACTTCGGTCCACATCAACTCACCGCCCCCCTCGGGGGTTTTGAGGGCGCTCATGGCCATCATGGCCAAGACCACGGCCAAGTCTTGCACGATCAAAAATCCCACCGCGATGCGGCCGTGCAGGCTGTCGAGTTCGCGTTTGTCACTCAGCAGCTTGACGATGATGATGGTGCTGGAGAAGGTGAGCGCCACCGCCACATACAGCGCTTCGATGGGGGTTTTGCCCAGCAGCAGGATGAGGACAAAACCAAAGACGATAGTGAATGTGAGCTGCCCCAGTCCGGTGGCCAGCGCCACTGGGCCAATGTGACGCACATGTTGCAAGTCCAGTTTTAGCCCCACCACAAACAGCAGTACGGTCACGCCGATTTGCGCCAGCAGATCGATCTGGTCGTGGGCCTGCACCACACCAAAACCCGCTGGTCCTAGCGCAATGCCAATCACGATGTACGCAATCAATACCGGCTGTTTCAGGCGAACAAACAAGGCTCCCGCCACAGCAGCGGCGATCAGAAGCAGGGCGAACTCTGAAAAAGGGGCGTGATCCATCGTTTCATTCTATGGATCACCCAGCCTGCTGTCAGCCCGGTGACGGGTGTGTAGGACCTGTTATTGAGCCAGATCAAACGGGGACGATCAGGCCCCGACTTGCGGCCAGTCCAGAGTGATTTGTGACTGAAACCGGCGATCACGCCCAGTCACTGGATCGGTCAAGGCAATGTCTTTGGCCAGCAGGCGCAGCGGCTCGGCAAAGTCTTCTGCCTCACCGGGCGCGCGCCGCACCGTGGGGTAGAACTGGTCGCCCAGCAGCGGCAGGCCCAGGCTCCACATGTGTACCCGCAGCTGGTGGCGTTTGCCAGTGACCGGCTGCAGGCGGTACATGGCCCAGTCGCCACGGCGCTCGGCCAGTGTGATGTGGGTCTCGCTGTTGGGCGCCAAGCCTTCGTCGGGGCGCGATTCGCGCATGCGGTAGAAGGCCTGTTCATCCTCCCGAATGTGGCTGCAGCGGGTCAGTGGAAAGGCAAGGTCGGCGCGCCAGGATGCGATGGCCTGGTAGCCTTTGTCGACCCGCCGCTCGCGAAACAGGCGCTGGTAAGCGTCGCGGTCCTGCGGCCGTTTGCTCAGCAGCACCAGACCGGCCGTTTCGCGGTCGATGCGGTGCAGCGGACTCAGGTCGGGGCAGCGCAGCTGCGCCTTGAGGCGCACCAGCAGGGTTTCTTTCACATAACGCCCACCCGGTGTCACCGGCAGGAAGTGGGGTTTGTCGGCCACCACCAGGTGCTCGTCTTCAAACAGCACCTGGGCCGCAAACGGGATGGGCGCTTCTTCGGGTAGGTCGCGCCAGTAGTAGATGCGCGTGCCGTTCACATAGGGTGCGTCAAGCGCCAGCGGCTGGCCGTCTTCACCGAGCACCAAGCCCTGTGCCAAGCGCCGCGCCCATTCGTCGCGGCCAATGCGCGGCAGGCGCTGCGCCAAGTGGTCCAGTAGGCTGGGCCAGGGCACCTCGTGCAGGCGCGGCAAGGCCAGGCAGCTGGGCGACAACCCGTCGCGCATGGCGATGGCGGGGTTTTTGGGCACATAGGCCATGGCGGCGTGGGGCGGTCAGACCCGGGTGAACACCAAGTCCCACACCCCATGGCCGAGTTTCAGGCCCCGGTTTTCAAATTTGGTCAGCGGCCGGTAGTCGGGTTTGGGCGCGAACTGGCCTTGCCCGGCGGTGTTGTGCAGCAGCGGTTCGGCGCTGAGCACTTGCATCATCTGTTCGGCATACGGCTGCCAATCGGTGGCCAGGTGCAGGTAGCCGCCGGGGCGGATATGGCGTGCCAGCCGCTGCACAAAAGCGCTTTGGATCAAGCGCCGTTTGTGGTGGCGGCTTTTGTGCCAGGGGTCGGGGAAAAAGATGTGCACGCCGTCCAGGCTGTCTTCGCCCAGCATGTGGTCCATCACCTCGACCGCGTCGTGCTGCACGATGCGGATGTTGGCGATCGCCTCTTCGCCGCAGCGTTTGAGCAGCGCGCCGACGCCGGGTTCGTGCACCTCGCAGCACAAGAAGTTGTCGTTGGGACGCACCTGGGCGATCTTGGCGGTGGCGTCGCCCATGCCAAAACCGATTTCCAGAATCAGCGGCGCATTGCGGCCAAAGGCGGCCCCGGTGTCGAGCCGCTCGGCGCGGTAGGGGGTCAGGAACTGCGGGCCGTACAGCTCGAACGCCCGCATCTGCCCAGTGCCCATGCGGCCGGCGCGCAGCACATAACTTTTGATCTGGCGCATGAACGGCGCCTGGGCGCCGGCGCTGTTGGCGGGGGCCATATCGGGCGCCGCTTCGGGGTGGGAGAGGGGGTCGGTCGGGTTCATGCGCGGGGCTGCCAGAAAAGCAAACCCCGGATTATCGCGGCCAGGCCCGCACCCAGGTGGCTAAGGCGTCCGTGACGCCACCTGTTTGGGTCGGCAGCGACAACACGCTGGCGGCGGCGTTGAGCGCGGCCAGCGGGTCGCTCAGGTCGAGGGGCGCAGCACCGTTTTGTTTGCTGAGTTTGTCGCCATGGGCGCCGAGCACCAGCGGGGTGTGCAGGTAAGCGGGGGTGGGCAGACCGAGCGCACGCTGCAGCAGCATCTGGCGTGGGGTGTTGTCGGCCAAGTCTTGGCCGCGCACCACATGGCTGATGCCCTGCGCGGCGTCGTCCACCACCACCGCGA
>CAMBOY010000214.1 GCA_945869245.1 Hydrogenophaga intermedia | reverse complement strand
CAATGGCGTGGTCGGCCTGGCGAAGAAACTCAAGGGAGGTAAAGCCGGTTTCACCGCCGGGCCGCCCCAAGGTGAAACACGCCCCCTCGGGGGGCAGCGACCCGCGCAGCGGTCGAGCGTGGGGGTACAAGGTCCCACCGCCGGGCCGCCCCAAGGTGAAACACGCCCCCTCGGGGGGCAGCGACCCGCGCAAGCGGCGGAGCGTGGGGGTGAACAATGACCCCCGATTTGATGGAAGCTGGCGCGCAGCGCTTCGAAAAAATCCAGGTCGCGCGCTTGCAGGGCCAGACCGAATCGGGCGGACGCAGCGCTGGCTACGGCCGGGTCCTCACACCCGGTCAGGTCGACTTGACCCATGGCCGCATCCTCTACCTCGAAGACGTGCATGTGAGCTTTGACGGCTTCAAGGCGATCAACGGTTTGAACCTGGACATTGCGCCTGGAGAGCTGCGCTGCATCATCGGCCCCAACGGCGCGGGCAAGACCACGATGATGGACATCATCACCGGCAAGACCCGGCCCGACAGTGGCCAGGTGTTTTTCGGCAGCACCATCGACTTGCTGCGCCACCGCGAAGCCGAGATCGCCACCTTGGGCATCGGCCGCAAGTTCCAAAAGCCCACGGTGTTTGAGCACCTGAGCGTGTTCGAGAACCTGGAGCTTGCACTCGCCACCCACAAAGGCGTGTGGCCGAGCATGCGCTTTGCGCTCACCGGCGAGCAGAAGGACCGTGTGGCCGATGTGTTGGTCATCATCCACCTGGCCGATGCGGTGGCGCGACAGGCCGGCACACTGAGCCACGGCCAGAAGCAGTGGCTGGAGATCGGCATGCTGCTGATGCAAGAGCCCAAACTGCTGCTGCTCGACGAGCCGGTGGCCGGCATGACCGACGTGGAAACTGTGCGCACCGCCGAGCTGTTTTTGAGCCTCAAGGGCAAACACTCGCTGATGGTGGTGGAGCACGACATGAGCTTCATCCGCGCGATTTCGGAGAAGGTCACGGTGCTGTGTGATGGCGCGGTGCTGGCCGAAGGCACGCTCGATCAAGTGCAGGCCGATGAGCGGGTGATTGAAGTCTATTTGGGTCGCTGAGGAACACACATGAGCTTGCTCGAAGTCAAAGACGTCAACCAGTTTTATGGCGGTAGCCATATCTTGCGCAACGTGAGCCTGAGCGCGGCGCTCGGTGAGGTGACGGTGGTGCTGGGGCGCAACGGCGTGGGAAAAACCACGCTGCTCAAATCGCTCATGGGCTTGGTGCCAATCAAGAGCGGCGACATCACCTTCAACGGCGCCCCCATCACCAACAAAACGCCCTACGAACGCGCGCGTGCCGGCATCGGTTATGTGCCCCAGGGCCGAGAAATTTTTGCGCGCCTCACCGTTGAAGACAACCTGCGCATGGGCTTGGCCAGTCAGAGTGGAGGCACGCCGATACCCGCCGAGTTGTACGAGCTGTTTCCAGTGCTCAAGCAGATGCTGGGGCGCCGTGGGGGCGATTTGTCGGGTGGGCAACAGCAGCAGCTCGCCATTGCGCGGGCGCTGGCGGCCGGGCCGAAACTGTTGATACTCGATGAGCCCACCGAGGGCATCCAGCCCAACATCATCAAGGACATTGGCCGGGTGATCCGCATGCTGGCCGACCGGGGCGATATGGCCATTGTGTTGGTCGAGCAGTACTACGACTTTGCCGAAGCGCTGGCCGACCGCTATGTGGTGATGGAGCGTGGCGAGGTGCTGGCCAGCGGGCCTGGCAGCGAGATGGCCGAGAAGGGCGTGCGGCAGTTGGTGGCGATTTGAAACGCTTACATGGGCCGCGTACGTGACTTGCGAAAAGCCGCCGGTGGTCGGCCAAACACCCGTTGAAAAGAGCGGCGCATGCGCTCCGCGTTGACGAACCCGCAGTCCATCGCCACCCGCTGAACCGACGGCTGCCCCGCTTCTAGGGCAGCGCGGGCGGCCTCCACCCGCAGGCGCTCGATCACCTGGGCGGGTGTGCTGCCCGTTTCTTCGCGAAAGCACCGGGCGAAATGGCGAGGGCTCATGCACATCCGTGCGGCGAGGGCATCCACCCGGTGATCGTCCTGCAGATGCAAGCGGATGTGATCGAGCAAAGCACCGAAGCGACCGTCGGGGCGCTGGCGCTCTAGCAAAGGCGAAAACTGCGATTGCCCGCCCGCCCGCCGGCGCTCCACCACCAGTTGCCGCGCGGCCTCTTTGGCGACTTCTTCGCCGCAGTCGTGTGACACGATGGCAAGGCACAGATCAATGCCCGCCGTCATGCCTGCGCTGGTCCACACCTCCGGTTGCGGATCTTGTCCACCAGTGCGAGCAGGGTTGCGAACAAAGATGCGGTCGAGTTGCAGCTGCACCTCGGGAAATTCGTGCGCAAATTGCCGGTTACGCGACCAATGGGTGGTGGCCATGCGATGGCGAAGCAAACCGGCTGCCGCCAGTATCAGGCTGCCGCTGCAGATGCTGGCCATGCGTGCGCCGCTGCGGCTTGCCCGCTGCAGCCAGCGCAGCAGCGCTGTGTCGCAGCAGGCGGCGTCCACCCCGTCGCCGCCGATTACCATCACCAGATCGCTCGGACCACACTGCCTGGGCAGAGCTTGCACCGGCCAGGTAACGCCCGCTGAACTGCGCACGGAGGGTGGCGCGCTGGCGCAAAGTCGCCACTGATAACTGCCGTGGCGAGCCAGTTGCGCCACTTCAAATACAGCCATGGGGCCTGCCAGATCCAGTTGCTGAAAACCCGGGAACAGCACAAAAACAATGCGACAACTCATGCGGCATTGTGACTTCTTCTTGATCATTTGCCCATGGCAGAAAAGGTGGGATTAAGGTCATGGCGGTCGCAGTCGGTTGATCTCACACTTGCAATCTTCGGTATCAGCTCATGGCTGGCAAGGAGGTTGTTGTGCGCATTGGCATCTTGATGTTCGACGAGATGGAGCTGTTGGACATGGCGGGCCCCTACGAGATTTTCACCACCGCCAGCCGTGTGCAGGCGCGAAGCCAGCCTGCTGAAAGCTCCCTGTTTTCCGTCTCGACAGTGGCTGTCTGCGAGGGGCCCGTGCGCGCCCGAGCGGGTGTGCGTGTGCTGCCCGATGCGACGATCGAACAGCGCGCAGTGTTTGATGTGTTGGTGTTGCCCGGCGGTGTGGTGGATGCCGAACTGGAGCGACCAGCGCTCCTGGCATGGATCGCATGGCAAGCCAGCGTGACGGGGGTGTTGGCGTCGGTGTGCACAGGAGCCTTTTTGCTGGCCAAAGCCGGTTTGCTGGATGGGCGCGATGTGACCACCCACTGGGAGGATGTGGAGGCACTGCGCCAAGGTTTCCCGCGTCTGCGTGTTCACACCAACCGTCGTTGGTTGGACGCAGGGTCTGTGGTGACGTCGGCCGGCATATCCGCTGGCATCGACATGAGTCTGCATTTGGTCGAGCGTTTGCACAGCAGAGATTTGGCCTTGCGCACCGCTCGGCAGATGGACTACGCATGGACGGAGGCATGATGCGCACACTGGGTCAAACATTCATCACCGTCAACCAGAGACCGGAACAGGTGTTCGTGCGCGGACGTGGCTCTTGGCTGGAGGACGACCAAGGCAAGCGTTATCTGGATCTGCTGCAGGGATGGGCGGTCAATAACCTGGGGCATTGTCCGGACGTGTTGACCCAGGCGCTGCTCACGCAGGCGCGCCAGTTGGTCAATCCGAGCCCGGCTTTTTACAACCGACCGGCGCTGGACCTGGCGCAAAAGCTGGTGGATGTGAGCGGTTTCGACCGGGTGTTTTTGGCCAGTTCCGGCGCCGAGGCCAACGAGGGTGCGGTCAAGCTCGCACGTCGCTGGGGCGCCAAGAGGCGCGGCGGCGCCTATGCGATGTTGGGTTTCGACCATGGCTTTCATGGGCGCTCGCTGGCGATGATGAGTGCGTCTGGTAAACCCGGTTGGGACGCCATCTATGCGCCGATGCCCACCGGATTTCAGAAAGCCCGTTGGAACGATATCGACTCCGTGCAGTGCGCCTTGACCTCCGACACCGTGGCGGTGATGCTGGAGCTGGTACAGGGAGAAGGGGGTGTCAACGTGGCCGACAAAGGCTTTGTGCGGGAGCTGCGCGCACTGTGTACCGAGCGGGACGTGCTGTTGATCGTGGACGAAGTGCAGACGGGTGTTGGCCGTTGCGGCCGGTTGTTTGCCCACCAATGGTTCGATGTGCAGCCAGACATCATGACCTTGGCCAAAGGGCTGGGCGGTGGGGTGCCCTTGTCGGCCGTGTTGTGTCAAGAGCGCTTCAATGTATTTGAGCCCGGAGACCAGGGCGGAACCTACTGCGGCAATCCGGTGATGGCCGCAGCAGGGCTCGCTGTGCTCAATGCAATTGCGCAGGAACCGTTGTTGGAACAGGTGCGGCAGCGTGCCGAGCAACTGTCCGGGGGCTTGGTCCAGCTGTCACAGCGCTATGGACTTAAAGGCGAGAGGGGATTGGGTTTGCTGCGCGCCTTGGTGTTGTCGAGCGACTGCGCCGAGGCCGTGGTGGTAGCGGCGCGGGAACTTGCGCCGGTGGGTTTGCTGCTCAATGCACCCAGACCGGATCTGTTGCGGTTCATGCCCGCGCTCAACATCACTGAGGCCGAATTGCAGCAGTCTCTGGCGTTGCTGGACAAGGCGCTAGCACAGGTGTTGTCAGCCCCTGTGCACCATTGAAGTGTTGGCGCAACAACTGGCCGTGGTGTCCGACGCCTTTCGGCTGTGTCACACCGACCAAATGCGCGGTCGCACCGGTTGCAGCCCCCAGGCGGCTGGGCGCAGCGCGGCCCAGCAGCTTTGCAGCAGCGCCATCACTGGCTCCACCCGTGGGCCTAGGGCACGCACCACCAGCACCTGGTCGTTGGGGCAGGTGGCGCCGGCGAAGGCTTCGCTCGCATCCAGCACGGCGCGCACCGCTTCCAGCAGGGCCTCTTGGCGCGTCGCGGGCATGGCGCTGCCGCTGGCCAACACCAGGGTGCCGATGCAGCGCTGGCCACCCAGGCCCATGGGGTGTTGCATCAGGCGCTCGTCGGCGGCGTCGAGCCGGCCTTCGTCGCGCCATACACCGTCGATGACCATGCGCTGCTGCAGCAGGCCGCTCACAAAGGGCTGCTTGGCGTCGGGCAGTCCCAGCGCGGTGACTTCCCAGGCCATGAGTTCGGCGGTGGGCGCCAGGCTTGCGCTCCAGTGGTTGGCGCCTAGGCAACCGGGGTAGGCAATGGTTTCCAGCGGCAGCCATTCCAGCCGCGCCCCGTCGTCCAGCGTCCAGCGCACGGTCTGGGTCGCGGTGGCGCCTTCGCTA
>CAMBOY010000213.1 GCA_945869245.1 Hydrogenophaga intermedia | reverse complement strand
CATGTGCAGCCGGTCTGCCCGGCCGGTGGCCTGTCGGCCCGCACCTACAAGCCGCTGCTCAAGCCTGGGCAACACAAAATCATCGGCTTTGCCCGGCGCGCCCAAGGGCTGATGCTGGCCCCTGGCAACCCACTGGGCCTGCACACGCTGAGCGACGTGGCGCGCACCCGAGCGCGTTTTGTCAACCGCGCGCTTGGCACCGGCACCCGGCTGCTGCTCGAAGAGCTGCTGCAGCTGAATGGATTGGCCATCGACGCGCTGAACGGCCACGACCGCGAAGAAAGCTCACACGCTGCTGTGGCCCAGGCGGTGGCCTGCGGCAGTGCGGATGTGGGGCTGGGCTCTCAGATGGCGGCGACCGATTTGGGACTGGCCTTTGTGCCGCTGGCCGAGGAACGCTACGCCCTGGTGTGCCTCAAAGCCGCACTCGACACCCCAGCGGTGCGCGACTTGCTGGCGCATTTGCGCAGCCCCGGGTGGGACCAGCGTCTGCACAGCCTGACCGGATACCAAGCCGACCACAGCGGCACAGTGGCCGCCATGAAGCGGCTGCTGCCCTGGTGGTGAGGCAAGGCCTCAGAACGCTTCTTTTTCGGCTTCCAGATACGCCAAGCTGGTGTACTTGCCGATATTGGCCTCAAAGCCGTCCATCGTCTTGGCGCGGCTGGCGACGCGGGGGTCTTTGAGCACCAAGGTCTTGGCCTGGTCGAGCGGCACACCGTCTTTCACCGCCTGTACACACGGCTCCCAAATACCTTTGAGGAAGGTGCCGTAGCTGTCGAGCATGTCGCGCCCTGGGCGCCCGTGCCCTGGCACCCAGAGCTGCGGGCCGGTGGCCTTCTGCAAGGCCTCGTAGTACTTGAAGGTGCCGGGGTAGGAGCCGTCGTCCATATTGGCGATGCGGTTTTCCATGGCGATGTCGGCCACGTAGGTGAGCTTGTCTTGCACCACCTCCACGCTCAGGTCGGACGGGGTGTGGGCCTTGCCATAGAAATGCATTTTGAGCTGCACATCGCCATAGTCGAACACCTGTCCGTGTTCCACCGTGCGGTTGGGCGCCACCACCTTGGTGCCCATGGTGGACTGGTTGGTCCAACGCTCCATCAGGCTGCGCCACAGATTGCCTTCGTGACCAGCGATTTGCTCACGGCTGTAGGCCAGCGCATGGATGGGCACATCCGGGCCAAAGGCCTCGGAAAAGGCGTGGTTGCCCAGCCAGTGGTCGCCGTGATAGTGGCTGTTGAACACCGCCACCACCGGCTTGTTGGTGACGGTTTTGATCATGCGGATCGCCATTTGGCCGATTTGCAGCGAGGCGCCGCTGTCGAGCACCACCACGCCTTTGGCCGTCACCACAAACAAGATATTGGCCATGAGGCCAAGATTGTCTTGGGTGGGGAAACCGTCCTTGGCGTAAATCATCCACACACGCGGCGAGAGCTGCTGCGGCGCTACATTGGGCACCGGCGGACCTTCGATGAAGTCTTGTGCCTGCTGGGCCATGGCCTGCATCTCAGGCAGCAAGGCCAGACCGCTGACACCCAGGGCTGCACCCCCCGACCACCGCAGCCATTGGCGGCGCGGCAAAGACACAGGATCGGTGGGAGTGGGGATCGGGTGCATGGCGTTGAAATAAGTAATTGCTTATTCATGGATGATAAGCCGCGCCACCCGCGCCGACAAGCCACCCACGGCGCACACCAGCACCCAGTCAAAACACCCCCAGCTGCGGGCTACACTCGAACGCTTATGCCACCCTCAGAGACCGCTTTACATGCCCTGCCCGGCCATTTGGTGCGCCGTCTGCACCAAGTGTCGGTGGCCATCTTCAGCGAGGAACTGCAAGCGCTGGGCCTCACGCCGCTGCAGTTTGCGGTGCTCAACGAGGTGTCGCGCCACCCGGGGCTGGATCAGCGCAGCTTGGCGCGGCGGGTGGCGCTGGACGCCTCCACCACCGGCGGGGTGGTCGACCGGCTGCAGGCGCGGGGCGCCCTGCGCCGCCAGCTCTCACCCGAAGACCGTCGGGTGCGGCTGCTGCACCTGACCGACGCGGGGCATGAGCTGCTGCAACAGGCCACGCCACCGGTGCAGCGGGTACAAGACCGGCTGCTGGAGCCACTGAGCGCTGCGCAACACCAGCAGTTGGTGGACCTGCTCAAGACCCTGCTGCAAGGCCATCAGGACGCCCCGGCGGACGACTGAGCCGCACGACTCAGCGCGCCACCAGCCGGCTGGCGATTGCACCCACCAGCTGCCGCGCCAGTGCCAGTTTGCTCGCGCGTGGCAGTTCGACGCTGCCCTGTTCATCGATCAGCAGCAGCGCGTTGTCGTCGCGGCCAAAGGTTTCGGGGCCGATATTGCCGACCAGCAGCGGCACGCCTTTGCGCACGCGCTTGGCCTGGGCGTGGGCCAGCAGATCGTGGCTTTCGGCCGCAAAACCAACGCAATACAGCTCCCCGCTGCGGGCCCGCTCACTCGCCGCCACCGTGGCCAGGATGTCGGGGTTCTCCACAAACGCCAGCGCGGGCACCACGCCGCTGCCGTCTTTTTTGATCTTCTGGTCGGCCGCCTGGGCCGGGCGCCAATCGGCCACCGCAGCGGTGGCCACCAGCACAGTGGCCTGCCCCACGTCGGCCCACACCGCCTGCAGCATCTGCTCGGCCGACATCACGTCCACGCGGCGCACACCGCGCGGTGTGGCCAGCGCCACCGGGCCGGCCACCAGCGTGACCTCGGCGCCGGCTTCGCGGGCGGCTTGGGCAATCGCAAAACCCATCTTGCCGCTAGATCGGTTGGTGATGCCGCGCACCGGGTCGATGGCCTCGAAAGTCGGGCCGGCGGTGATCAGCAGCCGCTGGCCCGCGAGCACCTTGGGCTGGAAAAAGGCGATCAGGTCGCCCAGCAGTTCCTCGGGCTCCAGCATGCGGCCGTCGCCGGTTTCGCCACAGGCCTGATCGCCCTGCCCCACGTCTAGCACATGGGCGCCATCGGCTTTGAGTTGCGCCACATTGCGCTGGGTCGCGGGGTGGGCCCACATTTCGCGGTTCATGGCGGGCGCCAGGATCAGCGGCACACGGTCGATGGGGCGCGCCAAGCACAACAACGACAGCAGATCGTCGGCCCGGCCGTGCAGCAGCTTGGCCATGAAGTCGGCGCTGGCCGGCGCCACCACCACCGCGTCGGCCTCGCGGCTCAGGTTGATGTGGGGCATGGCGTTGTCCACGCCCGAGGCGCTGCGTCCGTCCCACTGGCTGGTGAATACCGGACGGCCAGAGAGCGCCTGCAGCGTGGTGGCGGTGATGAAATGCTCGGCCGCCTCGGTCATGACGACCTGCACCGTGGCGCCCTGCTTCACCAACGCTCGGCACAGCTCGGCCGCCTTGTAGCAGGCGATGCCGCCCGAGAGCCCCAGAACAATGTGTTTTCCAGCCAGTTCTTGCATGGGGCGCAATGTAGCACCCCCCGGACTTTTACAATGGCAGGTTTCGTCTCCAGCCCTTCACACCACCATGACCACCGAAACCATCGACGGCGTGTCCGTCACCACCCAAGCGAATGTGTACTTTGACGGCAAGTGCGTCAGCCACGGCATCACCTTTCCCGATGGCACCAAGAAGTCGGTGGGTGTGGTGCTGCCCGCCAGCCTGACCTTCAACACCGGCGCGCCGGAAATCATGGAGTGTGTGGCCGGTGGCTGCGAGTACAAACTGGCCGGTACAGACGCCTGGCTGAAGTCTGGCCCCGGCGACAAGTTCCACGTGCCCGGCAACAGCAGCTTCGACATCCGCGTGAGCGAGGCCTACCACTACATCTGCCATTTCGGCTGAACCGCCCCGGCGATCACTCTGGACATCTCATGAGCACCATCCTGCAACACCTGCCCAAAGGGCAAAAAGTCGGTATCGCCTTCTCGGGTGGCCTGGACACCTCGGCCGCGCTGCTGTGGATGAAACAAAAAGGCGCTGCGCCTTACGCCTACACCGCCAACCTGGGCCAGCCCGACGAGGCCGACTACGAAGAAATCCCCCGCAAGGCGATGGAGTACGGCGCTGAAAAAGCCCGTCTGGTCGACTGCCGCACGCAGTTGGCCAATGAAGGCATTGCCGCCATCCAGTGCGGGGCGTTTCACATCAGCACCGGCGGCATCACCTACTTCAACACCACCCCGCTGGGCCGCGCTGTGACCGGCACCATGCTGGTGGCCGCGATGAAGGAAGACGAGGTCCACATCTGGGGCGACGGCTCGACCTTCAAGGGCAACGACATCGAGCGCTTTTACCGCTACGGCCTGCTGACCAACCCCAGCCTGAAGATTTACAAGCCTTGGCTGGACCAACTGTTCATCGACGAACTCGGTGGCCGCGCCGAGATGAGCGCCTTCATGACCGCCAACGGCTTCGGCTACAAGATGAGCGCCGAAAAGGCCTACAGCACCGACAGCAACATGCTCGGCGCCACCCACGAGGCCAAAGACCTGGAGCACCTGAACTCCGGCATCCGCATCGTCAACCCGATCATGGGCGTGGCGTTCTGGAAGCCCGAAGTGGAAGTGAAAGCCGAAGAGGTTTCGGTGCGCTTTGAAGAAGGCATTCCGGTCGCTTTGAACGGCGTGGAATACGCCGACCCCGTGGCCCTGTTCCTCAAGGCCAACGAGATCGGTGGTCGCCACGGCCTGGGCATGAGCGACCAGATCGAGAACCGCATCATCGAAGCCAAGAGCCGCGGCATCTACGAAGCCCCCGGCATGGCGCTGTTGCACATCGCCTACGAGCGCCTGGTCACCGGCATCCACAACGAAGACACCATCGAGCAGTACCGCATCAATGGCCTGAAGCTCGGCCGTCTGCTGTATCAGGGCCGCTGGTTCGACCCGCAGTCCATCATGCTGCGCGAAACCGCCCAGCGCTGGGTGGCGCGCGCCGTGACCGGCACGGTGACGCTGGAGCTGCGCCGTGGCAACGACTACTCGCTGCTCAACACCGAGTCGCCCAACCTGACGTATGCGCCCGAGCGTCTGTCGATGGAGAAGGTAGAAGACGCGCCGTTCAGCCCGCTCGACCGCATCGGCCAGCTGACCATGCGCAACCTGGACATCACCGACACGCGCGCCAAGCTGGGCATTTACGCCCACACCGGTTTGTTGTCGGTGGGCGATGGTCCGCACATCTTCAAGCTCGAAGGCGGAAAGTGACCTCGTTGCGTTCTTGCGCTTGAGATGGAAACCCCGTTGCGAAAGTGACGGGGTTTTTTCTTTGGTCTTCCTCGTTTCTGGTTGTTGCGGCAATGTCGGGCTGACTTCTCTGCCTGCTGCGCTGTGGCGCTCTGCTCCGCGAATGTCCCCCGGGCCTGCTGGCCCGCCTCCTGTATTTCGCTGCGCAGAGCGCCACAGCAC
>CAMBOY010000212.1 GCA_945869245.1 Hydrogenophaga intermedia | reverse complement strand
CTCGTGGTCGATGACAGCAACACCATTCGCCGCAGCGCTGAGATTTTTCTGCGCCAGGGCGGCTTCGAGGTGTTGTTGGCCGAAGATGGCTTTGATGCCTTGTCCAAAATCCACGACCACCAGCCCGATTTGGTGTTCTGCGACATCCTGATGCCGCGACTCGACGGCTACCAGACCTGCGCCATCATCAAGCGCAACGCCCGCTTTGCCACCTTGCCGGTGGTGATGCTGTCGTCCAAAGACAGCTTGTTTGACAAGGCGCGCGGCCGCATGGTGGGCTCACAGCAATACCTGACCAAACCGTTTACCAAAGACCAGTTGCTGCAAGCCGCGCAACAGTGGGCCAAGAATTCAGAGGGAGCCGCCTGATGGCGATCAAGCATGTGTTGGTGGTCGACGACGCGTTGACCGAGTTGGTGTATTTGTCGGAAATTTTGAGCAAGCACGGCTATGCGGTGCGCACCGCCACCAACGGCGAGGAGGCGATGCGCAGCCTGGCCGAACAAAAGCCCGACGCGATTCTGATGGACGTGGTGATGCCGGGTCAAAACGGCTACCAGCTCACCCGCGCGCTCAGCAAAGACCCGGCCTACAGCGCCATCCCGGTGGTGATCTGCACCAGCAAGTCGCAGGAGTCTGACCGGGTGTGGGGCATGCGCCAGGGCGCGCGCGATTACTTGGTCAAGCCGATTCGGGCCGAGCAGCTGCTGGCCAGTCTGCGGGCGCTGGGTTGAGCGGCGCACGCGCACAGGAGCGGGTGTGAGCAAGCGGCTGTCGCTCAAGGCCATGCAGGAGCGCTTGGCGCTGCGCCTGCAAGAAGCCAAAGACCAGGGCATGTCGGCCGTTTGGCTGGGGGTGGAGGTGGCGCAGCGCCACTTTCTGTTGCCCTTGGTGCAGGCCGGTGAGATCTTGCCGTGGTCGGCGCCGCATCCGGTGCCCTATACCCAGCCGTGGTATGGCGGTGTCATCAACCACCGGGGCGAGCTCTCTGGTTTGATCGACTTGGCGGCCTTCTTGGCTGCAGAGGGGGCATTGCCCGCTCTGGCGCCGGCCGATCAGCGTCTGAGCCACGACGCCCGCTTGGTCGGGCTCAACGCCGCCTTGGGTGTGCCGGCGGTGCTCTGGGTGGACCGCTTGGCGGGGCTGCACAGCCCGGGGCAGTTTGTCCATGCCGAGCCAGCGGGGCACCAGGCCCCCGCCTGGGAGGGGCAACGGCTGACCGACAACGCCCAGCGGGTGTGGCAGGAAATCGACCTGATCGGCCTGACGTCCCACCCGGCTTTTCTGCACGTGGCGGCCTGAGAGTGCGTGGCCGCCCGCATGTCCTGACACAACAAAACAGCGTTGGAAGGTAGAACACATGGTTACGCAAGCGCGTCCGAACACATCGCCAGCAGGGGCAGCGCCGTTGGTTGTCACCGACAACGATCCGCAGCCCACCTTTGACACCGAGCTGCAGCCGATGGAATCGGCGGCTGCCACGGTGGCTGCGCCTGCCGCCGGCTCGCCGGTCACACAAAGTCCGGCGCCGGCACCGGGGCCGCAGTTGCAGGTGCAGGCCACAGCCTCTGGCCCGGTGGCCGAGGCGGTCACCCTGCCAGTGCTTGGCACCCGCTCGGTGCAGGAGCACCAGCGCTGGCTCTCGCGCCTTCTGGGTGGGGCGCTGCTGGTGTTGGCGGTGACCACCTTTGTCAGCCTGCAACAGGCCAACCGCGCCAGCCAGCAGGTGGCCGCCACCGGGCAGGCCTTGATGCAGTCGCAGCGTCTGGCCAAAAGTGTGTCGCAGGCGCTGGTGGGCAGCAAGCCGGCGTTTGCCGAGGTCAAAGACAGCTCGACGGTGTTGCTCACCTCGGTGCAGGGCTTGCGCGACGGCAGTGCCGACATCGCCGCCTTGGGTGGCGCGTACCAGGGTGCCTTGACCGATCTGGCCACTCGGGTGGAGCAGGCCGAACAAAACGCCACCGTGGTGCTGGCGCAGGAAGGCACGCTGCTGCAGGTGGCCGATGCCCTGCGCGCCATCAACACCCAGTCGTCGGACATGCTGGAGACGGCCGAAACCATCAACGCCTTGCAATTGCAGCGCGGTGTGCCGGTGGCCGAACTGGCGGCGTCGAGCCAACTCGTCATGCTGACGCAGCGCATCGGCAAATCGGCCAACGAGTTCTTGACCGTGGAGGGCGTCAGCCCGGAGGCGGTGTTTTTGCTGGGCAAAGACCTCAACACCTTTGAGGAGCTGATCGACGGTCTGAGCCAAGGCAGCGAAGCCTTGCGCTTGGGTGCGGCGCGCGATCCCCAGGTGCGTGAGCGGCTCGAAGCCTTGCGCCAACAGTACCAGACCACCCGCACCGAAGCCAGCGCGATTCTGGGCAATCTGCAGGCCCTGGTGGGCGCGCGCGAAGCGCAGCAAGCCATCATCGCCGACAGCGAGCCGCTGCGCTTGGGACTGCAAAGCCTGCAAGACAGCCTGGCGGGACGCACTGGTTTGAACCTGGTGTGGCTGGCGCTGCTGGCCCTGGCGGCGGCGTTGGCCCTGGCGGCCGCCGCTGGTGTGGCCTATGTGCAGCTGCTCGAGAGCCGCCAGCGCCAGAAGCTGGCGGAATACCAGCGCCTCGAAGCGCTGGCCGAACAGCGCGAGGCCCTGATGAAGCAAGCCGAAGCCAAGCGGGTCAACGACCAGAACCAAGAAGCGATTCTGCGGCTGATGGACGAGTTGCAGCAGGTGGCCGAGGGCGACCTGACCCGCCAGGCCACGGTGACCGAAGACATCACCGGCGCCATCGCCGACACGGTGAACTACACGGTGGACGAATTGCGCACGCTGGTGGCCAGTGTGCAGGGCACAGCCACCCGCGTGGCGCACACCACCGCCTCGGTGCAGCAGACCTCGGGCGAGTTGTTGCAGGCCTCGACCGAGCAGCTGCGCGAGATCCGCGAAACCGGCCAATCGGTGCTGCAGATGGCCGAGCGCATCACCGAGGTGTCGAGCCAGGCCCAGCAGTCGGCCGAGGTGGCGCGCCAGTCGCTGCAGGCCGCCGCCACGGGTCTGAGTGCGGTGCACAGCACGATTGGGGGCATGAACACCTTGCGCGACCAGATTCAGGACACCGCCAAGCGGCTCAAGCGCTTGGGCGAATCCTCGCAAGAGGTGGGGGAGATCACCGAGCTGATCTCCGACATCACCGAGCAGACCAACGTGCTGGCGCTCAACGCCGCCATTCAGGCCGCCTCAGCCGGGGAGGCCGGACGGGGCTTCTCGGTGGTGGCCGAAGAGGTGCAGCGCCTGGCCGAGCGTTCGGCCGACGCCACGCGCCAGATTGCGGCGCTGGTCAAGGCGATTCAAACCGACACCCAAGACGCGGTGGCCGCCATGGAAAAGTCGACCCAAGGTGTGGTCGAGGGCGCGCGCCTGTCGGACAACGCGGGCACGGCGCTGACCGAGATCGACCAGGTCTCGCGCCGACTCGCCGAACTGATTGAACAGATTGCCCAAGCGGCTGTGCGAGAGGCCAGCTCGGCCAGTTCGGTGGCCGACAACATCCAGCACATTTTTGTGGTGACCGAGCAGACCGAGCGAGGCACCCAGTCCACCGCCGAGCAGGTGCGCGCGCTGGCCGCCATGGCCGAGGAGCTGCGTCAGTCGGTGTCGCGCTTCAAGATCGCCTGACATACAGCCCCCTTTTTTTCGCCATCTAAGGCCGTCTATGTCCATGTTTGAGCCGAATGAAACGGTATCTATGCGCAGTGTGAACGGCGAAGCCCCTTTGCTGGCCTGGGTTGCGCCTGAGATCAAGCATGGGCTTGACCGTGTTTTGCGTAGTCTGGAACCGCCTGAAGTGTCCTTCGATACGTTGGAAACGCTCGACGAAGAACACCCTGCCACGGATGTCCAGTGTGCGATCGATGAGATTCATGTACTGATTGGTGTGTCGTATATGGTGGGTGAGGCCGCGATAGCCCGCTATCTGCAGAGTCTCAAAGATGGTTTGCACAGGCACCAACATGGGGGCCTTGCACGGAATGATGGCGCGGTGCTTCTGCTGAAGAAGGCGGTCGGATCCTTGCTGCACCATGTAAGCGAGGCCATCCGGGGGGAATACGTCAGCCCAGTGGCCATGTTTCCTGCATACAGAGATGTGCAGGGGTGGTTGGGTTATCACTTCGCGCATCCGGCCGACCTATGGTTGCCAGGCCTGAGCTGGCAGGCTGTTGTGCCTCCAGCCAACGCATGCGCTCTCCAGCCCGATGCCAGCGTGCGGGTGTTGTTTGATCGATTCCTGCTTTTGGTACTTCAGGGCAAAGACCCGCATGCTGCGGGCAAGTTGGCCTTGTTGTGTGCAGGTCTTGCCAAAGGGGCTCGTTCGTTCGAATACTGCACCTTCTGGATGGCGGTGGCCGCTGTTGCCGAGGGGTTGCACGACAAGCTGATTGAGTTGGACGTGTATGTCAAACGCACCTTGTCTGGGGTGCATCAAAGGTATCTGGATCTGTCCAGTGGCAGACCAATCCACGAGCAAGCGCTGCTGCGCCAATTGCTGTTTTTTTGTGCCCATGCCAGTCCACAGGCTTCGCATCAGGCGTCGTGCTTGCGTGTCATTCGCCATGCCTACCAGTTGCAGCTTTACCCTGCGGTGAGCTGGCAGCAAGGCTTGGAGGTTCAGCTCAGCCCAGAGCAAAGAGATGAGGTGAGCCAAGCGGTACAAAGTGCCAAGAAAGCATGGGCGGCTTACACAGAGGCAGGTGTAGCTACTCCTCAGGCAGTTTTGTCCGCTTTGAATCGCCTTGAGCAGGTGCTTGTTCCTCTTTCGGGGCACTCCGGCGTTTTGGTGCAACGTTTGAGGGCGCTTGTCCGGGATACCAAGTCGGACAAAGCATCACCCATGGTCATGGAGGTGGCCACACTGCTGCTGTACTTGGAGGCCTCCGCCGCCGTCCCTGGTGAAATCGAGTGGCTATGGGCGACTCGACTGCCAGTGTTTGCGAGTCGACTGCAGGTCATGATCCAAGGGGTGTCACCTGGACCCATGCCGGACTGGGTTGAACGCGCTTGTCGCATCGAAACAGAGTCCAATCCAATAGCAGGTGTCGTCAGGGAGCTAAAGCAATCCATGATTCAAGTCGAGCAAGGACTTGAAACTTATTTTTCTGATGCCACCCGACAGGATGCCTTGCAAAAAGTCCTGACTCCATTGACTCAGATGCGTGGCGTTTTTGGGCTGCTGTCCCAGCCAGGTGCTGTCCGTGACGTCGAGCATGTGCATCAATGTTTGACACAACTGTCCCACAAGCCAGCTCATGCCGATCTCGTCAGGTCAGCGCATAGCAACATCAGCGCCAGCATAGGATCGCTGACCCTACTTGTTGAGCGGTTGGCGTACTCGGTGGCTGACACCGACCAAGATAAGGGGTTTTCTCATGGCGGCCACGA
>CAMBOY010000211.1 GCA_945869245.1 Hydrogenophaga intermedia | reverse complement strand
GATGCCCAGCCCACCAATGAGCTGCAGGAAACAGCGCCAGACATTGACCGACACCGGCAAATGGTCCAGTCCCGACAGCGCAGTCGAGCCGGTGGCGGTGAGCGCGCTCATGGCCTCAAAATAGGCTTTGATCCAGGTGATGTCGGGCACAGTGAACATGAGCGGCACCGCCGCGTAGGCGGGCAGCACCAGCCAGACCAGATTCACCACCAGAAAACCGTCCTTGGCCAGCAGCTCGCGCCGGTGGCGCCGGGTGTAGGCCCACAGCGCCAGGCCGCTGAGCAGCGTGCCGGCAAAACAAGCGAGCCACAGCCCGGTGTGGTGATTGGCTTCGCCCAGGCCGTAGGACCAGCCCAGCGGCACCAGGTAGGCGGGCGCAAAGGCCACCAACACACGGCTCAAGGAGAACAACACAACATACCAAGTGTTCATTGCAGAGGTCTCACTTGCGCCAGAAACCGGGGGTGAAAATCACCAGGAAAGACAAAACTTCCAGCCGTCCCAGCAGCATGGCCAGAGTGCATATCCATAGCTGTGTGTCACTGAAGCCGGCGTAGTTACCCGTCGGACCGACCTCGTTGAGGCCCGGTCCCATGTTGTTGATGCTGGCCACCACCGCGCTGAAGGCGGTGTCGAACGACAGATCGGTCAGCAGCAGCAACAGCGTCAGGCCAATGATGGTGCCACCGTACATCAGCATAAAGCCCAGCACCGCAAAAATGGTGCGGTTATCGATGGCGTGGCCAGCCAAGGTCACCGGCTGCACCGCACGGGGGTGGATGATGGCCCGCATCTCGCGCCGCGCCTGCTTGAGCAGGATCACCAGGCGCGCCATCTTGATGCCGGCCCCGGTCGACCCGGCGCTGGTCGCGATGCCGGAGAGCATGATCATCACGATCGGTGCAAACACCGGCCACAACGTGTAGTCCACGGTGGCGTAGCCGGTGGTCGACCCAATCGACACCACATTGAACAGGCTGATTCGCAGGGTATCGCCCGCATCCGTGTAGGTGCCTTTGGCCAACAGCAGCAGCGCAATGGCCACACTCGCCCCCACCAGCAGGCCAATCGTGGCGCGCCATTCGGCGTCGCGCCACACTTTGAGCGGATCGCGTTTGACCAGAGCCACAAAGTACAGCGCGAAATTGCAGCTCGCCAGCAACATGAACACGATGGCGATCCATTCCAGTGTGGGCGACTGGAAAAACCCAAAGCTGGCGTCGTGGGTCGACAAGCCCCCCAGGCTCAGGGTGGTGAACATGTGGGCCCAAGCGTCGAACCAGCTCATGCCTCCCCAGCGGTAGGCCAGCAGGCAGGCCAGCGACAGGCCGCAGTACACCGTCCACAGCCCTTTGGCGGTTTCGGTGATGCGTGGGGTGAGCTTGCTGTCTTTCATTGGGCCGGTCGCCTCGGCCCGAAACAGCTGGCTGCCACCCACACCCAGCATCGGCAGAATGGCCACCGCCAGCACCAAAATGCCCATGCCACCGATCCACTGCAAAAAACAGCGCCACAGATTGATCGACGGCGGCAGCTGGTCCAGTCCGGTCAGCACGGTGGAGCCGGTGGTGGTCAGGCCCGACATGGTTTCGAAGTACGCCCCAGCAAAACGCAGCGGCTGACCGGCCTGGTGAAAGTACAGCAGCAGCGGCAGGCAGGCCAGCAAGGGCAGCAGGGTCCACACCAGACCCACCAGCAAAATGCCGTCGCGCGCCTGCAGGTCCTTGCTCTGAAGCTGGCGCCGCCCACCGGCCAGCAGCAACAGACCCAGCACCGCGCAGACCGCCATCGTGGCGGGGTAAGTGTGCTGGGCCGCGTCGCCATAAGCCAGCGACACGCCCCAGGGCACACCCAGGGTCAGGCCAAAAGCCAGCACGATCATCCCCAGCACCGGGGCCACACGCAAGAGGGCCATGGCTCAGCCAAAAAAGGTGGCCGTCACCTGAAACAGCTTTTCCACCTCGCGCACCAAGCGCTTGTTGGGAATGAAGATCACGATGTGGTCGTCGGCCTCGATCACCGTGTCGTGGTGGGGCATCAGCACCTCGCCTTTGCGGCCGTCGCCGCGCACGATGGCGCCAATGCGCGCGCCCTTGGGCAGTTTGATGTCTTCCACCTTGCGCCCCACCAGGCGGGAGGTTTTGGCGTCGCCACGCGCAATGCCTTCCAGCGCTTCGGCCGCACCCCGGCGCAGGCTGTGCACCGCCGCCACATCGCCACGGCGCAGATGCGCCAGCAGTTCGCCAATCACCGCCTGTGCGGGCGAGATGGCGATGTCGATGGTGCTGCCCTCCATCATGTCGGCGTAGGCGCGGCGGTTGATGAGCGACATCACGCGCCGCGCACCGAGCCGCTTGGCCAGCATGGCCGACATGATGTTGTCCTCGTCGTCGCTGGTGAGCGCCAGAAACAGGTCCATCTCACCCACGTTTTCCTCGAGCAGCAGGTCTTCGTCGGCACCGTCGCCATGCAGCACCAGGGTGCTGGATGGCAGCTGACTGGCCAGGTATTCGCAGCGTTTTTTGTCGCGCTCGATCAGCTTGACCTGGCATTGCCCAGCCAGGCTGCGCGCCAGGCGCAGGCCCACCTTGCCACCGCCGGCGATCATCAGGCGTTGCACCGGCTTGTCGATATTGTGGATGGCCGCCAGCACCAGGCGGATCTTGTCGGTGGCGGCCAGCACAAACACCTCGTCGCCCGGCAGGATGCGCGTCTGCGCGGTGGCTTCCATTTCGGTGTCTAGCCGGTAGAGCGCCACCACGCGCATCTCGGCATGGGGCATGCGCTCGCGGAACTCGCCGATGGTGCGACCCACCAGCGCACCGCCAGCGGCCGCGCGCACCACAATCAGACTTACCCGCCCTTCGGCGAATTCGAGCACCTGCAGCGCTTCGGGGTAATCGATGAGCTGGTGGATGTAGCGTGTCACCGACTCTTCGGGGCAGATCACATGGTCGACCGCAAAGCCGTCCTTGCCCAGCAGGGTGTCGCCTTCCTCAAACTCGGGCGAGCGCAGGCGCGCGATGGTGGACGGTACGTTGAACACATCGTGGGCGATTTTGCACACCACGAGATTGGATTCGTCGGCTGCCGCACAGGCGATCACCATATCGGCGTCCTTGGCACCCGCTTCGCGCAGCACCGATGGCTGTATGCCGTTGCCCACCACGCCCCGCAAATCCAGCCGTTCTTCCAGCAGGCGCAAGCGTGCAGGGTCCTGGTCGATCACGGTGATGTCGTTCTGTTCCGACACCAGGCTTTCCGCCACACTTTCGCCGACCCGGCCGGCGCCCAGAATGATGATGTTCATGGGCCGGATTATCCTCCTTAGCCCCGCCGCTGAGCGTCGCGCCGGGGGCGCCCTAGGGTGTGCAGCGGTGGCGGCCGTGTGTTCATTGGCTGCCATCGCGCATCTTGTTGTGTCGGGGGCACAATCCGCGCATGGCCCGCCCCAAATCCGCCACCCACGACCTCAAGCGCGAGGAAATCCTCGACATGGCCGCGCAGTGTTTTGCCGCGCAGAGCTTTGCCGCCGCCAGCATGAACACGATTGCCAGCGCCTGCGGCACCAGCAAGGCCCGCCTCTACCACTATTACGAGAGCAAGGAAGCGATCCTGTTTGACCTGCTCGACCGCTATACCCAGCGTCTGCTGGCGCTCATTGGCGAGGCCGAGGCGCGCGCGCAGCGCAAGAACCTGTCCGAGCGCGAAGCGCTCAACGAGCTGGTGCGCGCCTTTTTGGCCGAGTACGAAACCTCGGCCACCCGCCATGTGGCGCTGCTGTCGGACACCAAATTCCTCGGTGAAGCCCAGCGCGAACTGATCTTGAACCGCCAGCGTGACGTGGTGGCGGCCTTCACCCGCTTCATCAAACGGGCCTATCCGGACCGCGTCACCGCCCACAACCAGACCGCGCTCACCATGCTGCTGTTTGGCATGATCAACTGGACCTTCACCTGGCTGCGCCCGGGCGGGCCGATGAGCTACAGCGAGTTTGCCAAAGAGGTGGTCGCGGTGATCGAAGGTGGCTTAGGCACAAAGCCTCCGGCTCACTGAAGCCAGGCGTGGCGCAGCAGCAGCGCCGACAGGGTGAACATGGTCAGACCGATCAGGCCGTCGAGCACCTGCCAGGCGCGCGGTCGGGCAAACCAGGGTGCGAGCCAGCGCGCACCAAAACCCAAGGTGGTGAACCAGCCCAGGCTGGCCACGCTGGCGCCCGCCACAAACACCGGTTGCAGTGTGGCGGGCTGCTGTGCGCCGATGCTGCCCACCAGCAGCACCGTGTCCAGATACACATGTGGGTTGAGCAGGGTGAAGGCGGCGGCTTGCGCCAAGGCCGCGCCGCGTGAAAGCCCCTGGCCATCGGCCGAAGCCTCCATGCGCTGCGGCACCCGCGCCCGCCGCAGCGCCCGCCAGCCATAGATCGCCAGAAAGACCGCTCCGGCCAGCGCCAGCGCGCGCGCCAGCCCCGGGCTGTTGCCCAGCGCCTGCGCCATGCCCAGCACACCGGCGCTGATCAGCAGTGCGTCGCTCACCGCACAAAACAGCACCACCGGCCCCACGTGTTCGCGCCGCAGGCCCTGGCGCAGCACAAAGGCGTTTTGCGCGCCAATGGCCACGATCAGGCCCAGGCCCAGCACCAAGCCTTGGACAAACACAGACAACATCAAAGAGGCCGAGGGTTCAATAGTCATGGGGCGCGAGATTGCCAGCGCTTGTTGATGAAGGCAAACTACATTTGTTAACTTGACTTAAGCAAAACCACATCCATGCTCGACTACGCCTCGCTCTTTGCCCTGCACGCGGTGGTGCGCGAAGGCAGTTTTGAGCGCGCCGCGCGCGCCCTGCACGTCACGCCCTCGGCCATGTCGCAGCGCATTCGCCTGCTGGAAGAGCGCATGGGCGGTGCGCTGGTGGTGCGCGGTCAGCCCTGTGTGCCCACCGAGACCGGGCGGCGCCTGTGCCAGCATGTGGACCGGCTGCGCCTGCTGGAGCAAGAGCTGCACGCAGCGCTGCCCGGCCTGGCGCCTGAGGGGCCGGCGCGGGTGCCGCTGCCGGTGGCGGTGAACGCCGACAGCCTGGCCACCTGGCTGGCGCCGGCGCTCGCGGCCTTTGGCGCCGAAGCACCGGTGCTGCTGCAGGTGGCGGTGGACGACCAGGACCACACCAGCGACTGGCTGCGCCAGGGCGCTGTGCTGGCGGCGGTGAGCGCGAGCGCGCAGGCCGCCACCGGCTGCACCGTTCAACCCTTGGGCGCCATGCGCTATGTGGCCACCGCGAGCCCCGCTTTTGTGCAACGGTATTTCGCCGCTGGCGTCAACGCGGCTGCCCTGACGCAGGCGCCGAGCCTGCAGTTCAACACCAAAGACGAGCTGCAGTCGCGTTGGGCCCAACGCCATGGCCAATGCCAGGTCGAATTGCCGCGCCACACCTTGCCG
>CAMBOY010000210.1 GCA_945869245.1 Hydrogenophaga intermedia | reverse complement strand
AGGCCATGTTGGACAAGCTCAATCAACCCAGCTCCTCAATTCAATAAATCGGTGTTGCACTTGGTGCTTGACTCCGCCCGGTAATTCCAGCAGCATGCCCTTTTTGCCAATGTCCAGCTGCTGTGGGGCCTGACACGTTGGCAGACGTGCTCTGGAAGTATTGTTCGAGTATCTTGTTTGATGCGTAGCACTCAAGGCCAAAGCTTCAAGCCACCAAGCTATTCAAATAATCATTCGCCCGCACCCCTGAATTTCGCCCGGCGAATGGCTATGCGGCAAATGGCGCACCACCTGCACCGCTTGAGCTTGGGGTTGTTCTCGGGCAAAGCGCAGCAGGGCGCGCTGCTAGATTTGCATTACCCCACATGGCAAGAGGCCAGGGCAGAGTTGAATGCGCTGCCCTTGGGGTTTCTTGGCCGTTGAGCGCCCCGGCTCGGGTCAATCCAAAAACTTGGTCCAGGCGCCGATGTTGTGCACCTCGGTGTAGCCGTTTTTGCGCAGCAGCATCTTGGCCATGCCACTGCGGGTGCCGCTGGCGCAGCCCACCACCACCGGCGCGGTGCGGGGAATTTCGCTCAGGCGGCGGCCCAGCTCGTCCAGCGGGATGTTGACCGTGCCAGGGGCATGCGCGCTGGCGTATTCGTTGCTGGTGCGCACGTCCACCAAGGTGGCGCCTTGGGTTTTGAGCTGGGGCAGCATGCCGCGCACGCGGCGCGAGTTCCAAGCTTTGTAGCCAAACCAGGCCACCAGCAACAGAAGGGGCCAGTATTGAGAAATGAAATGCGACATGTTTGTGTGTGTGAGTGTGGATAGGTCGTATTGTCGGTTCAACTCTGCAGCCACAAATCCAGATAGTGGGCTAGGGCGTCGCGTTCGAAGGTCATTTTTGATTTGCTCAATGTATTGAGTAAATTGCCTCATCACATTGAGTAAATTGAGTTTTTGCCATCGATTGGTATTTGTGCCTTTGATTTCAAGCCAGCAAGCCATTCAAGTAGTCATCGGCCCGCACCACCTGAATCTCGCCCAGCGCATGGCTGTGCGGCAAGTGGCGCACCACCTGCACCGCTTGGGCTTGCGGCTGTTCGCGGGCAAAGCGCAGCAGGGCGCGGTGGGGTTTGGGGTCTGACAGTTTGCATTCCACCAATTGGGTGAGTTGGCCTTTGTGGCTCAGGGCAAAGTCCACCTCGGCCCCGTCTTTGGTGCGGATGTAGTGCAGCCCGGTTTCTTGGCCTTGCACATCGTGCTGCCACTGCACATGCTTGTGCAAGGCGGTGGCCACCAGGTTTTCAAAGCGCAGGCCGTCGTCTCCCACCACCAAGCCGGTGTCGTAAAAGTACACCTTGGGTGCTTGCAGCACGGCGCGTGCAATGTTGTCGTGAAAAGGGCGCACCACAAAGACGATGTAGAGCGCTTCCAAAATGTCGAGGTATTTTTTGAGCGTGACGGGCGAGACGGCTAGGTCGCGCCCGATGCTGGCGAGTGACAGGGGTGAGCCCACGCGCGAGCGCAGCAGTTCGGCAAACAGGCGAATGGCGTTGACTTCTTGGATGCGCGAAAACTCCAGCACGTCGTTGCGCACCAGGCCGTCAAAGTACTGCCGGCGCCAGCGTTCGGCCTGCTCGTTGTCGGGGGCCAAGCAGGGTTCAGGAAAGCCGCCGCGCTCCAGCAAATGTGTCAGCGCCGCATCGGGCGCGGCCCCGGTTTGTGCGCACCATTCGCGCACCGATATCGGGTGCAGCCGCAACCCAAAGAAGCGCCCAGCCAGCGATTCGCCGCTTTGCCGAAAGGTGTCCATGCGCGCGCTGCCGGTGACCAACAACTGCTGGGTGGCGGGTTTGCCGTCAACCACACCTTTGAGCCAGGCTTTCCAGTCGGGCATTTTGTGGATTTCATCGAGCACCAGCAGGGGCGCCAGCGGGTTCCAACGCTGGTGCAGGATGATGGCCCGGTCGGCTGCCACGTCGTAGTTCAGGTATTGCCCGCCTTGCTGGGCGATGAGCTGGCGGCTGAGCGTGGTTTTTCCGACTTGGCGCGGGCCTGTCAGGAACACCATTTTTTTGGCTAGGTCGGCCTGCACTCGGTCATCAAGATAGCGTTTCATGCGGTCATTTTACGACTAATCGATAGTACTTTATTAAAAAGTCGCGACTAAACCAAAAAGCGCTGTGGTTTGGTCGAATTCAAGCAGCAACCTAGGCAGGCGATGTTTCTGTCTTGGGTTGCCCCAAGCTGCGCAGCACATCGCGCACCATCTGCACCCGGTCTTTGACTTCGGGCAGGGCTTTTTCGATGCGCAGTTTGTCGTTGCCGGCGAGTTTGATGTGCTTGTTTTTCTGGATCAGGTGGATGATGGCCATTGGGTCGATGGGTGGGTTGGGCTTGAAGCTGATCTGAATCACGCCCGGTGCGGCGTCGACCTTGATGACACCAAAGGGCTGGGTCAGCACCCGCAGGCGGTGCACGTCGATGAGGGTTTGTGCCTGGGCGGGCAGCTTGCCGAAGCGGTCCACAATTTCTTCGAGCAGGCTGTCGATCTGGTCGGTGGTTTTGGCGGTGGCCAATTTTTTGTAAAAGCTCAAGCGCAGGTGCACGTCGCCGCAGTAGTCGTCGGGCAGCAGGGCCGGGGCGTGCAGCTTGATGTCGGTGACCACCGATAGGGGGCTGAGCAGGTCCGGTTCGCGCCCGGCTTTGAGGCTGGCCACGGCCTCGGACAGCATCTCGTTGTACAGCTGAAAGCCCACTTCCAGCATGTTGCCGCTTTGGTGTTCGCCCAGCACCTCGCCGGCGCCGCGAATTTCCAGGTCGTGCATGGCCAGGTAAAAGCCGCTGCCCAGTTCTTCCATTTGCTGAATGGCGTCAAGCCGTAGCTGGGCGTGTTTGGTCAGGCCTTCGATGTCGGGCACCATCAGGTAAGCGTAGGCTTGGTGGTGGCTTCGGCCCACGCGCCCGCGCAGCTGGTGCAGCTGGGCCAGACCAAACTTGTCGGCGCGGCTCATGACGATGGTGTTGGCGGTGGGCACGTCAATGCCGGTTTCGATGATGGTTGAGCACAGCAGCAGGTTGTAGCGCTGGGCCACAAAGTCGCGCATGACGCGTTCCAGCTCGCGTTCGGGCATTTGGCCGTGGGCAATGGCTATGCGCGCTTCGGGCAAGATTTCTTCGAGCTTTTGGCGCCGGTTCTCGATGGTTTCCACTTCGTTGTGCAGAAAGTACACCTGCCCGCCGCGCTTGAGTTCGCGCAGCACCGCTTCGCGGATGACGCCGTTGCTTTCGCTGCGCACAAAGGTTTTGATGGCCAGGCGGCGCTGCGGCGCGGTGGCAATGACGCTGAGGTCGCGCAGGCCCTCCAGCGCCATGCCCAGCGTGCGCGGAATGGGCGTGGCGGTCAGTGTGAGCACATCGACTTCGGCGCGCAGCGCTTTCATGGCTTCTTTGTGGCGCACGCCAAAGCGGTGTTCTTCGTCGATGATGAGCAGCCCTAAGTTTTTGAACTGGGTTTTCTCAGACAGCAGTTTGTGGGTGCCCACCACAATGTCCACCGTGCCGTCGGCAATGCCTTTCATGGCGACGGTGATTTCCTTTTGCGAGCGGAAGCGGCTCATCTCGGCGATCTTGACCGGCCACTTGGCAAAGCGGTCGACCAGGGTTTGGTAGTGCTGTTCGGCCAGCAGCGTGGTGGGGGCCAAAAACGCCACCTGTTTGCCACCGGTGACCGCCACAAACGCGGCGCGCAACGCGACCTCGGTTTTGCCAAAACCCACATCGCCACAGACCAGCCGGTCCATGGGGCGCGGGCTGATCATGTCTTGAATGACGTTGTGGATGGCGGCCTTTTGGTCGGCGGTTTCTTCAAAGCCAAAGTCGTTGGCAAAGGTTTCGTAGTCTTGTGGGCTGTAGCGGAAGGGGTGACCCACCCGCGCGGCGCGCCGGGCATAGATGTTGAGCAACTCGGCCGCGGCGTCGCGCACTTGTTCGGCGGCTTTGCGTTTGGCTTTTTCCCACTGGCCGCTGCCCAGCTTGTGCAGCGGGGCTTCGTCGGCGCTCACACCGGTGTAGCGGCCAATCAGGTGCAGTTGGCTCACCGGCACATACAACACGGCTTTGTCGGCGTATTCCAGGTGCAAAAACTCCTGCAGCGCGGGTGTGCCGTCGGTGTTTTTTTCGCCCATGTCCATGTTGACCAAGCCACGGTAGCGGCCAATGCCGTGGGCGCTGTGCACCACCGGGTCGCCGACATTGAGTTCGCTCAGGTCTTTGATCAGCGCCTCCACGTCGCTGACCTGCTCTTGCTTGCGGCGCCGGCGCACACCGGGGCCGGACGCGAACAGCTCGATCTCGGTGATGAGGGCGACCGCACCGCTTAGCCAGTCAAAACCGGCAGTGAGTGCAGCGGTGGCGATGCCCACCGGCTCGTCGCTGGCCTGAAATTCGACCAAGCTGTCGAAGGCGGGCGGCGTGAGGCCACTGGCGCGCAAAAAGTCCAGCAGGCTTTCGCGTCGGCCATCGCTCTCGGCCAAGATCAAGGTGCGTTTGCCTTGTGCCAGCCAGCCGTGCAGGCGCACCAGCGGGTCGGGGGCGCCACGCACCACGGTCAGGTCGGGCAGCGGCGCAAAGTCGGGGTAGGCGCTGGCGTCGTCGTCGCGGGCCGGACGTAGGCTGAGCTGGGCGTGGCCGTTGGCCGCCGCATACAACTGCTCGGCACTCAAAAACAGCGCATCGGGCGGCAGCACCGGGCGCTCGGGGTCGCCCCGCAGCAGGCGGTGGCGGTCGCTGGTGTCTTGCCAGAAGCGGGCAAACGCGCCCTGCAGATCGCCGTGCAGCACCACAGTGGCCGGGTTGGGGCCGCCGTGGCCCAGGTAGTCAAACACGGTGGCCAGACCGTCGAAAAACAGCGGCAGGTAGTACTCGATGCCGGCGGTGGCGACACCGTTGCCCATGTCTTTGTAAATGCGGCTTTTGGTCGGGTCGCCTTCGAGCAGTTCGCGCCAGCGGCTGCGAAAGCGCGCCCGGGCCGGTTCGTCCATGGGGAATTCGCGCCCCGGCAGCAGCCGCACTTCGGGCACCGGGTAGAGGCTGCGCTGGCTGTCGGGGTCGAAGGTGCGGATGCTGTCGATTTCGTTGTCGAACAAATCGACCCGGTAGGGCACCAGCGAGCCCATGGGGAACAGGTCGATCAGCCCGCCGCGCACCGCGTATTCGCCCGGGCTCACCACCTGGCTGACGTGGCTGTAGCCGGCCAGGGTGAGTTGGCTTTTGAGCTGGGCTTCGTCGAGCTGTTGCTTGACCTTGAATTCAAAGGTGTAGCCGGCCAAAAACGCCGGCGGCGCCAGCCGGTAGAGCGCGGTGGTGGCCGGCATCAGCACCACATCGACCGCGCTGGGGTCTTTGCGGTCAATCTGGCTGCGGTGGATGCGCCACAGCGTGGCCAGCCGCTCGGAGATCAGGTCCTGGTGCGGCGAGAAGGTGTCG
>CAMBOY010000209.1 GCA_945869245.1 Hydrogenophaga intermedia | reverse complement strand
TAATTTTTGGAGTCCTGAAAGCCCAGGTGGCGGAATTGGTAGACGCACTAGTTTCAGGTACTAGCGCTGAGAGGCGTGGAGGTTCGAGTCCTCTCCTGGGCACCAATCATAAAGGCCCGCAAGCCAAAAACTTGCGGGCCTTTATCTTTTTTATCGCCGGTGTTTAGACCGGTCAGCGCATGGCGCCGCGCGCCGCCATTCAAGTCGCGTTCGGGGTAGGCAAAGCACTCGCGCAGGGCGCGATACATTCACCACACAGCATGTGCGACACAAACAAAAAAGCCCGATCAACTGATCGGGCTTTTTAAATGGGTGGTAGGACGTGCGGGATTCGAACCTGCGACCAACGGATTAAAAGTCCGCTGCTCTACCAACTGAGCTAACGTCCCACTCTGCTTCGCACTTAGCAGCTGCGTTCAGCATTTGCATCCTGCGAAGCCTCAAATTATAGCGCGGTTTTTTGCGTTTTTTAAAGTGTCAGCGGTTTTTTTGCGGTGGCCACCTGGCCCATGACCCACGCTGCAGCCGCCATGCCAAACGTGGCCGTGACCGCCACCGACGAGCCGTAACCGTGGCAGTTCAAGGAGCCATCGCCGTCGCCCACCGCGCAGCTCTCGTCCGGCCCGGCCACCGGCTCGCGGCTGAACACACAACACACCCCCGCGCGCTTGGCGCCCTGGGGCACCGCGCCGCAGCGACGCAACTGATAACGCAGCCGCGCCAGCAGCGGATCGTGTGTCACACCCAACAAATCGGCCACTTCGACTTGGTGCGCCTGGGTTTTGCCGCCGGCCGCACCCACGGTCACAAACGGTGTGCCGGTGCGCAAGGCCCATGTGGCCAATACCTCCTTGGCTCGCATTTGGTCACAGGCGTCGACCAGCGCATCGGGTGCACCGCTGGACTCGATCAATGCGGGCCAGTTGTCCGGCGCCACAAACTCATCCACCGCATGCACACGGCACCCTGGGTGTATCTGCGCCACCCGCTCGGCCATCGCCAAGACCTTGGACTGCCCGATGGTGTGTCCCAGCGCATGCACTTGCCGGTTGATATTGGATTCGGACACGTGGTCCATGTCGATCAGGGTCAGGCGCGACACGCCAGAGCGGGCCAAGGCCTCGACCACCCAAGAGCCCACGCCACCAATACCCACCACCGCCACATGGGCGTCAAACAGTTGCTGCGCGGGCGCATGGCCATACAGTCGCCGCAAGCCGCCAAACCGGCGATCGTGATCCGCTTCTGACATGCGCTCTGGGTCTCACTCGCGCTCAAGCAACCAGATCTGCACACGCAGACCGGCCAGCGCCCCGGCCACAATGCCAGCAATGGCGATTGCGCTGGTGAGGCTCAGGGTGGAGATGCCCGACAGGCCCTGGCCCACGGTGCAACCCATGGCGGTCACACCGCCCACGCCCATCAACACTGCGCCAATCAAGTGCAAGGCGGTGTCTTGGGTGTTGGCAAAACCTTCCCAGCGAAAGCTTTTGTCCAACATGGCGGACAGCCAACCGCCCAGCACCACGCCCAAGACCACCACCACACCCAGGGTGAGCTTCTTCGACGCGTCGCTGAACAGAATCAGCCAGTCCAGGGTATAAACCATGGGGGCGGTGAAGGTGAGCGCCTCAATGCGCCCCGAATTGGTGGCCAGATACACGGACTCCAAGGTCTCGGGATGCTCGGCCACAAAGCCCACATGGCCGCTGACCCACCACATCAGCACCACCGACAGGCCCACACCGACACCGCCTAGCCACACGCTGGCGGTGCGCGACTCGGCGCTGGACAAGGCCCAAGCCACCAGCGCCGCACCAACAGCAACACCCACCAAGGGAGCGTTGGCACCCAAGGCAGCCGCCCACTGCCACACGGCACCACCGGCGGCCAGTTCCACGGCCACTTTGTCCACGGTTTCGGTGCGCAACACGGCGGTCACGCCGCGCAGGGTGGCGTAGGCCGCAATGCCCATCACCACAAACACGACCAAGGACTTCAAGCTGCCCGCGCCAATGCGCACCAGCGTTTTGCTGCCACAACCCGAGGCGAGCACCATGCCTATGCCAAACAGGGTACCGCCGACCAACGCAGACAGCCACATGACACGCGAGCCCGCGTAGATGGTCATGGATGGATCGACCAGTCCTTGCCAGACCAAGAGGTGAAAGCCCACCGCCGCCACGCCAATGGCCAGCACCCACATGCGCATACGCCCCCAGCTGCCCATGTTCACAATGTCGCTGATCGCGCCCATGGTGCAAAAGTGCGAGCGCTGCGTCGCGAAGCCAAACAGTGAGGCCACCAGAAAAGAGGCCCAGAGCACAAGGTGCTGCTGGGCCATAAGTGCGTTCATGTCCATGCCCGCATTGTAAAACGGGCGCCTGCGAACAAACGCCCGCAAGGACTTAAGATCTGTCAGCGCAGGCGTACGAGCCGTTCCCGAGCCGCCACGGCAGCCTCCGACTGCGGATGGGCGGCAATCAATTGCTCCAGCACCCGCCGCGCAGCGCGGTTGTCCTTGAGTTCGGCGTGCGAGTTGGCCATGGCCAACATCGCCTCGGGCTTGCGCGGGTGATTGGGGAATTGCGCTACCAATTTGGTGTGCGCATCCAAGGCTTCTTTGTAAGCCCGCACCGCGTAGTGCGCATTGCCCAGCCAGTACAGCGCCATCGGGGTATAGCCGCTTTCGGTATGGCGGCGCAAAAAGCCCGCAAACGCCTGGGCCGCGCCCGCAAAATCGGCCTTGCGCATGATGTCGACGGCGGCATCGAAGTCTTTTTGCTCTGCCGGTTGAACCACGAACTCTTGGCCGTCCATCTCGACCTTGATGGGCTCGAACTGGCGCAAGCGCTCATTGACGCCCGCCTGAACGTCTTTCTGCGTGCGTTGCACCTCCGCCAAATCGCGCGCCAATTGCTCGTTTTGTCCCCTCAAGCGCGCCAACTCGGCGCGCAGCTGCTCAATCTGGTTCGACAGCTCAAGCACATTGCGCCGCTGGGTCGCCTGCGCTTCGGTGTCGCCCGTGTTAAGGCGCTCGATCAACTGACGCGATTCATCGACTTGCACGCGCAACTGCTCGACCCGCTGGCGCAGATCGAGAATGGCTTTGCGGGCCTCGTCGTCGCTAAAAAAGGCCTGGGCTGACGCAGTTGTGGCCAGCGCCAGAGCCACCAATGCACTTTTCAGCGCGGTGCGGGGGGTGGTCAACGCCGTGCTCATCGCAGCGAGAATTCCACGCGGCGGTTGCGGCTGTGGCTCTGCTCAGAGTCGCCTTGCGCAGCTGGCTTTTCTTCGCCGAAGCTCACCGCTTCCATCTGCGCGTCTTTGACGCCTAGCAAGGTCAGAGAGCGACGCACCGCCTCAGCGCGCTTTTGCCCCAGGGCCAGGTTGTATTCGCGGCCCCCGCGCTCGTCGGTGTGACCTTCCAGACCAATGCGCACGTTCGGATTCGACGACAAGAAACGCGCATGCGCTTCCAACAAGGTCGAATACTCGACCTTCACCTCAAAACTGTCGTAGTCGAAATACACAATGCGCTGCAACTCGGCGGGCAAGGCCGTCAGCTTGTTTTGCTGTACATCGACCGGCGACACACTGCGAGCGCCGGCGTTGGCTGCACCTTGACCGGCGGCATCGCGCGGCACGACAACCGCTGTGCGGTCTTGCACGGGTGCGTCGTCGAGCTTCACCGACGAACCACACGCGGCCAGCAAAGCGGCTGCCGCCAACACAGACCAACGGGACACCACAGACACATTCTTTCGCAAGCTCATGGGATCCAACTCCAAAAAAACAAAACCATCACACAACAAACGGGCCCCAAGCCGGCTCACGGATGTCTCCGGCAACGCCAGACAGCCGCGTCTTGACCCGCCCATCAGGGGTACAGGTCATGAGCGCCTCACCACCTTGCTGGGTGGCGTACATGATGAGACGGCTATTGGGAGCAAAACTGGGACTCTCGTCGGCCGCCGTGTCAGTGAGCGCCGTCACTTGACCGCTGCTCAAATCCATGACGTGCAGGCGAAACGCCCCGCCCACCCGCGACACATAAGCCAGGTAGCGCCCGTCGGGGCTGGGTGCGGGCGAAATGTTGTAGCTGCCACCAAAGGTCAGACGCTGTGGGTTCTCACCGCCGACACCCATGCGGTAAATATGCGGCGAACCGCCCCGGTCGCTCACAAAATAGATGGTGCGACCATCCGGGCTGAAGGCCGGCTCGGTGTCGATGCTGCCACCCTGGGTCAGGCGCCGCGGCTCACCACCACTGGCGTCCATCAGGTAAATCTGTGCGCTGCCCGACAGCGTCAAGACCACCGCCAGACGCGCGCCATCGGGTGACCAAGCGGGTGCGCTGTTAGACCCCCGAAAGCTGGCAAGCAAGCGCCGCCGCCCCGACGCCACGTCGTGCACATAAATCACCGGCTTGCGCGACTCAAACGACACATAAGCGAGTTGCCCGCCATTGGGCGACCAAGCCGGCGAGATGATGGGCTCGGGGCTGGCCAGCGCCGAGCGCGCGTTTTCGCCGTCGGCGTCGGCGACCCACAAATTGTGTCGGTTGGCCGAGCGAGACACGTAGGCGATGCGGGTGGAAAACACGCCTTTTTCACCGGTCAGCTTCTCATACACATAGTCGGACACGCGGTGGGCGGCGAGGCGCGCGTCCGCCGAAGCCACTGGGTAGCTTTGCCCGCCCAAGTCTTGCACCTTAACCGCGTCCCACAAGCGAAAACGCACATCGAGCCGGCCGTCGGCCAAGCGCGTGACACTGCCAACCAACAAGGCATCGGCGCCACGCTCTTTGACCGGGGCCAAGTCGGGGCGCGAGGTCTCATCCACGCCGGCCACAGCCGTATCGACCACCCGCAGGCGACCGCTGCGCTCCAAGTCGGCCTTGACCACAGCGGCCACATCGGTCGGCAGGCCGGCATTGCCTTTGAATGCGGCAATGGACACCGGAATCTGGGTCATACCCACGCCCGACACCTCAACCCGAAACTGGGCATTGGCGCTCCACGCAGGCAACAACAACGATGTGCCCACACCGGCAGCCAACAAACTTCGACGAGTACAAAGCGCTTGGTTCAAAACTGGTTTCATGCCGTGAATCTACGTGGGCCAGCGCACGCCAAAGGCTTGGTGCGAACAGCCGCCGATAATACTGGACGTGACCTGGTGTTCCTGAGACGACCAGCCCTTTTCCCCCGACCGCCACCACCTTGAACCCAACCCCAACGCCAACGCCCAACGACAATCTGGGGCAACGCATGCTCAGGTTGTGGCCGTACTTCCGATCTGCCAAAACCGGAATAGTTCTCGCTATTGGCGCCACATTTGTCGGGGCACTCACCGAGCCCATGATCCCTGCCCTGCTCAAGGCCCTGTTGGACCGGGGCTTTGGCGAGGGCCAAGTGGCGCTCTGGATGGTGCCGTTGTCCCTGATTGGTTTGTTTGGCCTGCGTGGCTTGGCGGTGTTTCTGGCGCAATACGCCTTGGCCCACACGGCCAATACCGGTTTGTTG
>CAMBOY010000208.1 GCA_945869245.1 Hydrogenophaga intermedia | reverse complement strand
GAGGTGGCAGCCCTGTGTCTGGAACTGGCGGGCCACCCGCAGCAGGCCGCGCAGCTCAACGATTGGCTAGACGTGTTCAGCGCCCACTACCTGGGCGCACGGCGCAATTTGCCGGTGAACACCGCCAGCGCGGCGCACCGGGCGCTGGTCACGGCATCGGGCCCTGGCGCGGCGTCAGACTGATCACACGCCGAGGTGCTGCTCCAGCACTTCAGGTCGGCCCAGCAGCTCGGCCGAGCTGCCTTCGAACACCACCTCGCCCTTGACCAGGATCACATTGCGGTCGGTGACCTGGGTGACGTGTTTCCAATTCTTGTCGACGATGACGCTGCTGATGCCGCTGTCTTTGATGAGGCTGCAGATGCGCCAGATTTCTTTGGCGATCAGCGGGGCCAGGCCTTCGGTGGCTTCGTCGAGGATCAGCACATCGGGGTTGGTCATGAGCGCGCGGCCGATGGTGAGCATTTGCTGCTCGCCGCCCGAGAGCTGCTGGCCGCCGTGGTTGAGGCGTTCGGCCAGGCGCGGAAAGGTCTCCAGCACGCGGTCATAGGTCCAGTCGCGCTGGCCACGGGTGCCGGCGCGTGCGGCCATGTGCAGGTTTTCTTTGACGCTGAGGTTGCCAAAAATGCCGCGCCCTTCGGGCACATAGGCCACGCCCTGTTGCGCGATGCGGAAGGCGTCGGCGCCGGTCATGTTGGTGCCCTTGATGTGCACCGTGCCGCCGCTGGGCTTGACCAGGCCCATGAGCGATTTGAGCAGCGTGGACTTGCCCATGCCGTTGCGTCCCATGAGGCCGATGGTCTGGCCCTGGCCGACGGTGAAGTCGATGCCACGCAGGATGTGGCTGGCGCCGTAGTGGGTGTGGAGTTGTGTGGCTTGAATGATGGGGGTGGACATGCTCAGTGCTCCTCACCCAAATACGCGGCTTGCACCGCCGCGTTGGCGCGCACTTCTGGTGGGCTGCCGCTGGCAATGACCTGGCCGTTGACCATCACGGTCAGTTCGTCGGCCAGGGCAAACACCGCGTCCATATCGTGTTCCACCAGCATCATGGCGTGGTCTTTCTTGATTTTTTGCAGCAGCTCGACCATGCGCTCGGCCTCGGCCTGGCCCATGCCGGCCAGCGGCTCGTCGAGCAGCAACACGGTGGGCTCGGTGGCAAGCGTCATGGCGATTTCCAGCTGGCGCTGTTCGCCGTGGCTCACGGTGCCGGCCACGCTGTGGGTGCGGTGCGCCAAGCCCGCCAACTCGATGGCGCGTTCGCAGCGCTCGTTCACCGCAGCCAGGCCACTGGCGCGGGTGAACCAGTGCAGCGGGTTGAACGGCGAATGCCGCTCGCGCGACTGTGCGGCCAGCCGCACGTTCTGCCACACGGTGAAGGGCAGAAAGATGTTGGTCTTTTGGTAGCTGCGGCCCAGGCCTAGGCGCGAGATGGATTCTGGGCTGTGGCCAGCGGTGGGCTCACCGTTCAAGGTGACGGTGCCCGAGGTGGGCGCCAAGTCGCCCGAGAGCAGGTTGGTCAGGGTCGACTTGCCGGCGCCGTTGGGGCCAATCACCGCGTGGATGCGGTCGCGGTACAAATTGACCGACACCTCGTTCACAGCGGCCAGGCCACCAAAACGTTTGGTCAGGTGGTGGGCCGCGAGCAGCAGCTCTTGGTTCGGATGGGTCTGGTTCATGGCTGTTCCCCCTCGGCCTTGGCGGCGGCTTTGCGCCGATCCAGCAGACCCAGCAGACCGCGCGGCGCCAAGATCACCACCGCCACAATGAAGATGCCCATCCACAGCTGCCAGTGTTTGCCAATGTGGAAGTCGCCCACATAGGGCAGATCTTTGAAGAAGTGCATCACGTATTCAAAGGCGAAGGCCCCGACGATGGCGCCGGCGAAGTTGCCCATGCCGCCCAGGATGATCATCATGATGGCGTGCGCGCTCATGTGAAAGCCCATCAGCTCGGGGTTCACAAAGCCGGTCTGCGCCGCCCACAGATACCCCGCCACACCGGCCAGCGTGCCGGCCAGAGTGAAGGCGGCGAGCTTGTAGCCAAAGGTGTGGTAACCCACCGCGCGCATGCGGTGCTCATTGACCCGGATGCCGGCCAGCGCCCGCCCAAATGGCGAGAACAACAGGCGGCGCAGGCCCAGGTAAATCAGCACCAGCAGCGCCAGCGTCAGGTAATAAAAGTGGGTTTTGTTCTCCAGGTCGAGGCCGATGGCCGAGGCGTCGGGGCGGAAGTTCACATACAGCCCGTCCGAGCCGCCCAGCGAGCGGTTGTCGAAGAAGATGAAGAACACCATCTGCGCAAACGCCATCGTCACCATGATGAAGTAGATGCCGTGGGTGCGCACCACAAAAAAGCCGATGATGAGCGCGGCCAGGCCCGAGCCCAGCGCCGCCAACGGCAGGCTGACCCACAGGCTGGCCGGTGTGTCGGCCGGGGTCAGAAAAGCCAGCGCATAACCGGCCAGACCAAAGTAGGCCGCGTGACCCAGCGACACCAAGCCGGTGACACCTTGCAGCAGATCCAGGCTCATGGCAAAGATGGCCAAAATCATCATCTGCGAGAGCATTTGCAGGTAGAAGCCGGCGTTGTCCGACGGCACCAGTGGAAAGGCGGCGAGGCCGACCGCGCCGGCTGCCAGCAGCCATTTCACGCTGCTGGGCAATATCTCGAGTTGGGCTTTTGCAGTGCTCATTGCTTGAACAGTCCTTCGGGTTTGTAGAGCAGCACCAGCGCCATCAGCACATAAACCGCCATGCCGGCGAGCTGGGGCACCAGCACCTTGCCAAAGGTGTCGACCAGGCCCACCAGCAGGGCGGCCACCAGGGCGCCGCGCACCGAGCCAATGCCACCAATCACCACCACCACAAAACACATGATCAGCACCGAGCTGCCCATGCCGGGGTAGACGCTGGAGACCGGCGCGGCGATCATGCCGGCCACCGTGGCCAGGCCCACACCGAGCGCAAACACCACGCCGTGGATCAGCCGGATGTTGACGCCCAGCGCCTCGGCCATGTCGCGGTTGAAGGCGCCAGCGCGGATCTTCATGCCCAAGCGGGTCTTCGAAATCAGCAGGTACAGACCCAGCGCCAGCAGCAGGCACACACCCGACATCACCAGCCGATAGACCGGGTACGACAGGTTATCGGTCAGCGGGATCGACCAGTTGAACATCTCGGGCACATTGACCGACTGCACGTCGTCGCCCCAGATGATCGAGCGCAGCTCTTCAAAGATGTAGATCAGGCCAAAGGTCAGCAGCACCTGGTCGAGGTGGTCGCGGTGGTAGAAGTGGCGAAACAGCGCCCATTCGAGCAGCCAGCCAAAGGCCACCGCCAGCGCTGCCCCCACCACAATGGCCAGCGCCAGGCTGCCAAACTGGCTGGAGAGCGACCACGCCAAGTAAGCGCCCAGCATGTAGAAGCTGCCGTGCGCGAGGTTGACCACACCCATGATGCCGAAGATCAGCGTGAGGCCAGCCGCCAGCATGAACAGCAGCAAGCCGTACTGCACGCTGTTGAGCAACTGGATCAAAAAGTTGGCGACATCCATAACAAAGGGTTCCGTTCAGACAACAGCTTTCCCGCACGGCGCGCGGCCGTGTGTGCGGGAAAGCTGGGGACAACAAGCCGAGCGCGCGCCGCGCGATCAGCCCATGCGGCAACCGGTGCCGGGGTCGGCCACCGCTTTGGCGGCCACACCAATGACCTTGTTTTCGCCCTTTTCGACCCGGCGCAGGTAGATGTCCTGGATCGGGTTGTTGGCCTTGCTCATGGTCCAGCGCCCGCGTGGGCTGTCGATGGTCGCACCTTGCATGGCGGCGTAGAGCGCCCGCTTGTTCGACAGATCGCCCTTGACCGCGTTGGCACCTTGCACCAGCAGCTGCGCGGTGTCGTAGCCTTGCACCGCGTACACATCGGGCTGCAGGCGGAAGTTCTTGGCGTAGTCCAGGCGGAATTTTTTGTTGCGCGGGGTGTCCAGCGAGTCGCTGTAGTGCAGGGTGGTGATCACACCTTCTGCGGCTTCACCGGCCGCGTGCAACACGCCTTCGGTCAAGAAACCAGAGCCGTAGAGCTGGATGTTTTTGTTGAGGCCCGCAGCGGCAAAGTCGCGCATGAACTTCGGTGCGCCACCGCCGGCAAAGAAGCAGGCCACCGCATCGGGTTTGGCGGCTGCGATCTCGGCCAGCAGCGCCTGGAATTCGACGTTGGGGAAGGGCAGCGAGAGCTTTTTGAGAATGGTGCCACCGGCAGCGGTGTAGCTCTGCTCGAAGCCCTCAAAGGCCTCGTCGCCCGCGGCGTAGCTCCAGGTGATCCAAACCGCCCTTTTGTGGCCCCGGTCGACCATGGCCTTGCCCAGGGCCAGCGTGGGCTGCGAGTTCGAGAACGAGGTGCGGAACACATTGGGCGCGCACTGTGCACGGGTGGCGATGTGCACGCCCGCGTTCGGAATCAGGTTGAGCACCCCGGTGTCGCGCGCCACTTTGTGAATGCCCAGCTGCACACCCGAGTGCACCGTGCCCACCAGCACATCGACCTTGTCGCGCTGCACCAGACGGGTGGCGTTTTCCACGCCCTTGGGCGGGTTGGATTCGTCGTCCACTTTGAAGAACTCCACCTCGCGCCCGCCGAGCTTGCCACCCTGTTCATTCAGAGCCATGCGAAAGCCGTTTTCAATCGCCACACCCAGTGGCGCAAACGCGCCGGTGTAGGGCAGCATAAAGCCCACACGCACCTTATCGGATTGGGCGCGGGCGATTTGAGGCAGCAGCAGGCCGGTGGATGCGGCGCCCACAATAGCGGCACCGCGCTGCAGCAGAACGCGACGGGAAGTGGTCATGGGAGTGTCTCCGGTGGTTGTGTGATCGTCAGCCAAACGGCTCTCGCCACTGTAGAAGCGAGGGCTGCACCCACATCTCATGAATAACCCTTGCTTTAGGTCTAAACCATCGGCATTCAAGCACTGAAATGCATGAGTTGCTTAGTGCATGCACTATATTGCACGATGTGATCGCGTTGATGAGTGATTACCCTTGCCTGCGCTGCGCATTGTGGCCTCGCGCCGCCACCAGCGGCGCTTGCGGGCGCGCTTCAGCCCATTCGCGAGGGTTGACATGTTCGGTAAAAACAGATTTATGTTAATAAACACTTCGTTAAAACCGGCGTTTCTGTGGTCGCTTTTGTTGCACACTGGGCGCTTGGGCGGCCGGTTTGGGCTCTGGTGGTCGCCAAGCTGTGTGCTGGCTGAGCCTGTTTGTTGGAGACGTCCCCATGCCCAATACCCGCAGCGCAAACGCGGTGCGCTTGGAATTTGCCCCCGGCTCGTTGGTGCAATCGAATCTGTCGGGCGCGGCCTTCACCGGCGACTGGCTGTGGGTAGCGGGCGACGAGGCGTGTGGCGTTGATCGGCTGCGTCGGCTTGACCCACTGGGCAGCGAACGGTTGCGTTTTGGTGCTGTGCGAGACTTTCCACTCGCTGAGTTGCTGGACTTGCCCGGTGCTGCCGAGGATGAGGCCGACCTAGAGGGCATGGCAGTAGCCGATGGCTTTTTGTGGGTGGTGGG
>CAMBOY010000207.1 GCA_945869245.1 Hydrogenophaga intermedia | reverse complement strand
CACAATACGCGACAGGATCAAGGGATCGGACCACACCTTGCCGTGCGAATGACGCACCCGCAAGCCCACGCCTTTGGCGCGCGCGGTGTCAATGAACTGCATGTGCACATCGCCCAGCAGCACGCCCACATCCACACTGTGCCACTGCAACTTGTATTCGCCGGCATCGATGCGGGTGAGGTCGAACAAAGAGTCGAACAGCTGATTGACCGCACGGGTGGCGTCGACAATTTTGGGGGCGACGTCGGTGACCATCTGCGGATCCGACTCCAACCACCCCGCGTACAACCCCAGGGCGTGCACCGGTTGGCGCAAATCCTGTGCGGTCGAGGCCAAGAACCGGTTTTTGGTGGCCACCGCCTGTAAGGCTGCACGCTTTTGCTCTTGCAGCGAGGTGATGAGGCGTTCGTTGGACAGCTGCAGCTCGAAGTTGGCCCGGTGCACCTCGTACATGCGGCTGCCGGCCGAAATCAGCAGCCACCAGAAGATCATCAACAACGCGCTCAGCCCCACCATGATGCTGGGGTCGATCAACAGGGGGTGGCCGACCAGCACCGGCGCCAGGATAGACAGCATCACGGTAGCGATCAGGCAGTTGGTGTACCACTGGAACACCCGCAACTGCACACTGAAGGTGATCAGCGACAGCACCGCATGGCCCATCACGAGCACGCCCACCACAAACAAGGTGTCGACGTCGCCGCTGAGCATCACCAAGCCAGCTGGCATGCCCCACAAGACGCCCGCAGCACCCCAAGTCCAGCCGTAGCGGCGCAAAAAAGCCACCCGCGCCTGTACCCCAGCCTCGGCAAAACGGCGCTGGTAGTCCCAAAACACATACAAGCGAAACACCAAAAACACCCCGGTGGTGCCCGCCCACAGCACCAGGCCGCGCTGATCTACCGCCCCCCACATCAGCCAAGTCACCAAGGGCAGCCCTGCCCCTGTGGCGAGCAAGGGCGACACGCCACTGCCCATCAACAACGCGGTGAGCTTGCTGTCCACCCAGCTGCGGGTATCGAGGTCGGTGTCTACCACCGTCTGCGGCGGCAGCGCAGACACACTGTGTGCATTCATGTGTTGTTCGGGGCGCAAATCGCACAAAAGAAGCCTGCTAGAATCGCGGGCTTCGACACGGAGAGATGGCAGAGTGGTCGAATGCACCGGATTCGAAATCCGGCGTACAGGTTCTCCTGTACCGAGGGTTCGAATCCCTCTCTCTCCGCCAGAAATAGTAAAGCCCACCCAATCACTTGGGTGGGCTTTTTTACTTTTATTCGATAAAAATTATAAAACCGATAAAAGTGTTGCGCCACCCATATAGGGCACCAAGACAGACGGCACAGTGACGCTGCCATCGGCGTTTTGGTAATTTTCCAACACCGCCACCAAGGCACGGCCCACCGCCAGGCCCGATCCGTTCAAGGTGTGCACCAGCTCGTTCTTGCCCTGGGCATTTTTGAACCGTGCTTGCAGGCGCCGCGCTTGGAACGCTTCGCAGTTGGACACCGAGCTGATCTCACGGTAGGTGCCCTGTGCTGGCACCCAGACTTCAAGATCGTAGGTTTTGCTGGCGCCAAAGCCCATGTCGCCGGTGCACAAGCTCATCACGCGGTAGGGCAGCCCGAGCTTTTGCAGCACGGCCTCGGCGTGGCCGGTCATGGCTTCCAGCGCTTCGTCGCTCTTGTCGGGATGCACAATTTGCACCATCTCGACCTTGTCGAACTGGTGCTGGCGGATCATGCCGCGGGTGTCGCGCCCGGCGCTGCCCGCTTCGGAGCGAAAGCACGGCGTGTGCGCGGTCAATCGGATCGGCAGCTCGGCCTCGGCCACGATCTCGTCGCGCACCACATTGGTCAGCGTCACTTCGCGGGTGGGGATCAGGGAGAGCGCCTGGTTGTCGTCGCCCTCGTGACCGCCTTTGTTGGCGGCAAACAAATCGGCCTCGAACTTGGGCAACTGGCCGGTGCCGCGCAGGGTGTCGGCGTTGACGATGTAGGGGGTGTAGCACTCGGTGTAGCCGTGCTCGCGGGTCTGCACATCCAGCATGAACTGCGCCAGCGCGCGGTGCAGCTGGGCAATCGGCCCGCGCATGAAAGTGAAACGGGTGCCTGCTAGCTTGGCACCGGTCTCAAAGTCGAGACCCAGGCGCTCGCCGATGTCTACATGATCGCGCACGGCGAAGTCGAACTGGCGTGGGGTGCCCCACCGGCGCAACTCCACATTGTCGTGCTCGTCTGCGCCCACCGGTACGCTCTCGTGCGGCAGATTGGGCACCGCCAGCAGCAGCGACTGCAGCTCGGCTTGGATCACGTCCAGCCGGGCGGCGGCCGATTCCAGCTCGGTCTTGATCTCACCGACCTGGGCCATGGCGGCGTCGGCCTCGGCGTGCTGGCCTTTGCCTTTGAGCATGCCAATTTGTTTGGACAGGCTGTTGCGTTGCGCCTGCAAGGCCTCGGTGCGGGTCTGCAGGGTCTTGCGTTCGGCCTCCAGCGCGGTGAACGCCGCCACATCGAGGAAAGGTTGCGGGTTTTTGCGCGTCTGCAGGCGGGCGACGACGCCGTCGAGGTCTTTGCGGAGTTGTTGAATGTCTAGCATGGTGCCAATTGTAGGAGTCGTGTGGGCTCAGGCCTCGCCGAGCTTGAGCCCTTTGGGCAGCGGAAACTTCACCGTCTCGGTGATGCCGTCGAGCTTGCGCACCGAGATGGCGCCCAGTGCGCGCAGGCGCTCAATCACCTGCTGCACCAGGATGTCGGGGGCGGAGGCCCCGGCGGTGAGTCCGACCCGCGAGAAACCGGTGAACCACTCGGCCTGTAGCTCGTCGGCGTTGTCCACCATGTAAGCCGGTGTGCCCAGGCGCTGAGAGACCTCGCGCAGGCGGTTGCTGTTGGAACTGGTGGGGCTGCCCACCACCACAATGACATCCACCTGTGGGCTCAACAGCTTGACCGCGTCCTGCCGGTTCTGGGTGGCGTAGCAAATGTCCTGTTTCTTGGGCTCGCGCACGCTCGGAAAGCGCGCTTTGATCGCGGCCAACATCTCGGCGGTGTCGTCCACCGACAGCGTGGTTTGGGTCACCACCGCCAGCCGCGCGGTCTGCAGCGGCTCCACCCGGGCCACATCGGCCACCTCTTCGACCAAGTGGATGCCGTAGTCGAGCTGCCCCATGGTGCCTTCGACTTCGGGGTGACCTTTGTGACCGATCATGATGAATTCGTAGCCCTCGCGGTGCAGCTTGGCCACCTCAACATGCACCTTGGTGACCAGCGGGCAGGTGGCGTCAAAGATCTGAAAGCCGCGCGCCCGCGCCTCGGCCTGCACCGCTTTGCTCACGCCGTGGGCGGAAAACACCAAGGTGGCGCCGGGCGGCACCTCAGCCAAATCTTCAATAAAAATCGCGCCCTTGACTTTGAGGTCGTTGACCACATAGGTGTTGTGCACAATTTCGTGGCGCACATAAATCGGGCGGCCAAACTTGAGCAGTGCGCGCTCGACGATGTCGATGGCGCGATCCACCCCGGCGCAAAAGCCGCGTGGCTCGGCCAGCAACACTTCGGCGTCGGTGTTCAAGGTAGGCTCCATCACAGCACCCCGATGATCTGGACTTCAAACCGCACCGGCTGGCCGGCCAGCGGGTGGTTGAAGTCGAATTGCACCGCGCCGTCCTCGCGCACCTGCAAGGCGGTGCCCGCGTAGCTGCCCAGGCCATCGGGCGTGGGGAACTGCACCACATCGCCCAGGGTGTATTGCTCCAACGGGTCGCCCAGCTGGTTGAGCAGCTTGCGCGCCACCCACTGCACCAGCTCAGACTGGCGCGGGCCAAAGGCCTCGCCAGCGGCGAGTTCAATCACCTGGTGACTGCCCTCCTCCCAGCCCATGAGGCGGGCTTCGATCGCGGGCGACAGCTGACCCGATCCCAAGCTCAGCGTGGCGGGCTGGCGGTCGTCAAAGGTGTTGATGATGTCGCGGCCATCAGGCCCGGACATGCGGTAGTGCAGGGTCAGAAACGAACCGGATTCGACGGCGGGCATGGAGGTCACCAAAAATGGGCACAAGAGAGCGCCGGGCTCCGGGGGCGCAACAAAGCCCGCCGGCAAAGCTGCTATTGTAGAAAGAGCGCCAACAGACGGGATCATCCGCGGCGCTTTCAGGGAGTGGACATGAACGAGATCACCAAGCCGGGCCTGCTGGGCCTGCCGGCCGAATCGCGACCGCGCGAAAAACTGCTGGCCCGTGGACCTGAGGCCTTGAGCGACGCCGAGCTGCTGGCGCTGCTGCTGCGCACCGGCATTCAGGGCAAACACGTGCTGCTGCTGGCCCAGGAGCTGCTGGACACCTTTGGCGGCGTGGGCGGCCTGCTGCACGCCGCGCCGGCTGCGCTCGCCCGCATCAAAGGTCTGGGTCCGGCCAAGCGCGCCGAGCTGATGGCGGTGATGGCCTTGGCGCGCCGCGCGCTGCAGCACGGCCTGCGCGAACAGCCCCTGTTCAACAGCCCGGTGGCGGTGCGCGAATACCTGCAGCTGCAGATGGGCGGACGCGCCCACGAGGTGTTTGCGGTGCTGTTTCTGGACAGTCAGAACCGTCTGATTGCACTCGAAGAGCTGTTTCGCGGCACGCTCAACCAGACCAGCGTCTACCCGCGCGAGGTGGTGTTGCGCGCGCTGCACCACCACGCCGCAGCGGTGGTGCTGGCGCACAACCACCCCAGCGGCGAAGCGCGGCCCTCGCGCGCAGACGAGACCCTGACGCAAACCCTCAAGGCCGCACTGGCCCTGGTGGATGTGCGGGTGCTCGACCATTTTGTGGTCACGCGCACCGAAGCCTGCTCTATGGCGGAGATGGGACTGGTCTGAGCGCGTGTCGGTGCACGGTCGATTGCCCGTGAACGCAGCGTCGCACGTGCCGATTGCCCGTGCGTGGCACTCTGCCGTTGCACATGCCAGACAATGCCGCTATGAACCAAGGCATGCGTCTGACCGCTTGGGCCGATCTGCAGCGGGTGCGCGAGCAGCTGCGCGCCGAGGCCGCTGCGCGCGCGCTCGAGCAGGCACGCGCCGAAGCGCTGCGCCGCCAGCAGCAGGCCGAGCGCGAATGGTTTGCGCGCGCGGTCGGCCCGGTGCGCCCGCTGCGGCCGAGCCAACGCGCGCTGCTGCCGTCGCCGCCGGTGGACCCGCTGCCGGTACAGACACAGCGCGACGAGGCCGAGGTGATGCGCGAAGCGCTCTCCGATGAGTTTGATGTCGAGACGCTGCTGCACACCGACGACTGCCTGAGCTACAGCCGCAAGGGGCTCGGCCCGGACGTGGTGCGCAAGCTGCGCGAGGGGCGCTGGGCGATTCAGCGCCAGCTCGATCTGCATGGCCACCGCACCGACGAGGCGCGCGATGCGCTGGGCGACTTCATCCGCACCTGCCACCAACACGGCATCCGCTGCGTGCGGGTGGTGCACGGCAAAGGGCTGGGCTCACCCGGGCGCGAACCAGTGCTCAAGCGGCGGGTGCTGCGCTGGCTGGTACAAAAACGCGAGGTGCTGGCTTTTGTGCAGGCGCGCCCGGCCGAAGGCGGCGCTGGCGCCTTGGTGGTGCTGCTCAGCGCGGCGCAGGACTAAAGCCCTGCAGCCGCGCCACCAGCCAGCGAAATGGCAGCAAGG
>CAMBOY010000206.1 GCA_945869245.1 Hydrogenophaga intermedia | reverse complement strand
TGGTCGCCCAGCGGGCTTTTTTTCGTAGCCACCCATACTCCCTCGGGTAAACCCACGGCTGAGCCGCTCACAGGGTTTCTACAATGGGCTTTCCCTATTGGCGCCAAGCCGGCGCGCCAGCGCCCGCTTCAACGAAAGAACGTTCGTGCAAAAAACCAAAACCGCAGCCGAGTCGGCCCCAGCCTCGGTGGTGCGCATCATCAAAAAGTACCCCAACCGGCGCTTGTACGACACCGATACCTCGACCTACATCACGCTGGCCGAGGTCAAAACCTTGGTGATGAACGGCGACGCCTTTGTGGTGCGCGACGCCAAAAGCAACGAAGACCTCACGCGCAGCATCCTGCTGCAGATCATTTTGGAAGAAGAAACCGCAGGCGTGCCCATGTTCACCGAGCAGGTGTTGGCCAACATCATTCGCTTCTATGGGCATTCCATGCAGGGGTTTATGGGCTCGTATCTGGAGAAAAACGTCCAGATTTTTATGGACATGCAGCAGCGCATGACCGACCAGTCGCGCAGCATCAGCCCCGAGGCTTGGCAAAACTTCATGAACCTGCAGTCGCCCATGATGCAAGGCATGATGGGCACGTATTTGGAGCAGTCGCGCAACGCTCTGAGCCAAATGCAAGAGCAGATGCAGAAAAACAGCGAGCAAATGCTCTCGGCCATGGGCCTCAAGCGCTGATGTTCCCCGGCTGTGCCGCCAAGGGCAGGGCGGCACATCGGAGACAATCGGCGGATGAACGCACCCGCCACCACCCCCAAAGTCGGATTTGTCAGCCTGGGCTGCCCCAAAGCCCTGACCGACTCCGAACTCATCCTCACCCAGCTCAGCGCCGAGGGCTACCAGACCTCCAAAACCTTTGAGGGCGCCGATCTGGTGATCGTCAACACCTGCGGCTTCATCGACGACGCGGTCAAAGAGAGCCTAGACACCATCGGCGAGGCCTTGGCTGAAAACGGCAAAGTCATCGTCACCGGCTGCTTGGGCGCGCGCGAGGCCGAGGGCGGTGGCAATCTGGTGCAAACCATGCACCCCAGCGTGCTGGCCGTGACTGGCCCCCACGCCACCCACGAGGTGATGGAAGCGGTGCACAAGCATCTACCCAAACCGCACGACCCCTTTGTCGATCTGGTGCCGCCGCAAGGCATCAAGCTCACGCCGCGCCACTACGCCTACCTGAAAATCAGCGAGGGCTGCAACCACCGCTGCACCTTTTGCATCATTCCGTCCATGCGCGGCGACTTGGTGAGCCGCCCCATTGGCGACGTGCTCACCGAAGCGCGCAAGCTGTTCGAAGCCGGTGTCAAAGAGTTGCTGGTGGTGAGCCAGGACACCTCGGCCTACGGCGTGGACGTGCAATACCGCACCGGCTTCTGGGACGGCAAACCGGTCAAAACCCGCATGTTCGACCTGGTGCGCCAGCTTGGCGAGATTGCCAAACCCTTTGGCGCCTGGGTGCGCTTGCACTACGTGTACCCGTATCCGCATGTGGACGAGATCGTGCCGCTGATGGCCGAAGGCCTGGTGCTGCCCTACCTGGACGTGCCGCTGCAGCACAGCCATCCCGATGTACTCAAGCGCATGAAGCGCCCCGCCAGCGGCGAGAAAAACCTGGAGCGCATCGCGCGCTGGCGCGAGATCTGCCCCGAGATGGTGGTGCGCAGCACCTTCATCGCCGGCTTCCCGGGTGAGACCGAAGACGAGTTCGCCCATCTGCTCCAATTTGTGCAGGAAGCCCAGATCGACCGCGCGGGGTGTTTTGCCTATTCGCCCGTGAACGGCGCCAGCGCCAACCAGCTGGCCAACCCCGTGCCCGACGCGCTGCGCGAAGAGCGCCGCGCCCGCTTCATGGCGGTGGCCGAAGCGGTGTCGGCCCAGCGCCTGCAGCGCCGCGTGGGCGCCACCATGCAGGTGTTGGTGGACTCGGCACCCGGCCTGGGCAAAAAAGGTGGGGTGGGGCGCAGCTACGCCGACGCACCCGAGATCGACGGTGTGGTGCGCCTGCTGCCGCCCGAAAAAATCAGCAAGCAGCTTAAGGTGGGCGAATTCACCAAGGCCCGCATCGTGCAGGCCGATGGTCACGACCTGGTGGCGCTGCCCATCTGAGTCGCAGGGACGAAAAAAAACCGGTCCTCGCGGGACCGGTTTAAAGCTCCAACCACGGAGCGAGGAGACAACCCTGAAAAACAACCAACCCACAAATCCCTGAACGAAGCGTGTGTTGGTGGGTGAATGGTATCGACCATCGCCCAAAAATCAATACTTTAGAAGCATTAAAACGCTAAAAATAATACTTATGTGACTATCTTTGCGTTTTTGATCTTGTCGTCGAATTTGTGGTTATTATTCGTCTGACCTGATCAGATTGTCAAGCGTTCATTGCGCTCATGTTGGCGCAGCGGGTGCCGATACCTCAGGTGTCATTTCTGAGGCTCACACACCATGCTCTGGAAACACACTTTTTCTCCCTGGGCCGGTCGTCAAAAAGAAGACGCCGACAAACCCTCCGCCGTCCTCAACGCCACCTTGCGTTGGCAGCAGCAGGCCGAGAAGCTCGACGAACGCTACCGGGTGCTGTGCCATCCCACGCCGGACATTTTTGATCCGCTGGTGCCTGCGCTGTGGCTGCTGGACGCGCTGCGCGTCATGAGCAAAACCCCGCGCATCGACTGGGTGCTCATCACTGAGCGGCCGCGCGACATGCCTGGCGTGGTGCGCCGTGCCTGCCAGCTCATCAAGCCCGATGCCGAACCTGAGCTGCTGGCCTGGGTGCAGCAGTGGCTCAACGGTGGTCAGCCCCCGCACAATGTGTGGATTGGGGCGCACGCCACGTCTCAGCGCGCCATTGACGAGCGCCTGCCCGATTTGGCCGCCTTGCCCGCCGTGCGCCGACTGCTCATGCTCACGCCCCTGCGCGACCAGCCCAGCCTGGCCCACACACCGGGCTTTGAGCAACTGCATTGGGTGATTCTGGCCGGCGACAGCGGCCCCCGCGCCCAGCCCCTGCACCCGGTGTGGGCGCGCGCCGTGCGCGACGACTGCCGCCAGCACGGCGTGCCCCTGTTTTTTGAATCGTGGGGCGACTGGATGCCCCGCACCGAGCGCATGGCCAGCGGCAACACCTGCGAATTGGCCGACCCCCGCCTCACCCGCTGGACCTGCCAGGAAATCAGCAGCGACAACCTCACCGGCCGCGACCTGCGCCACGCGGTTGGCGAGCGGGTGCACATGCAGCGCGTGGGCGCCAACGATTCAGGCCACTGGCTCGACCGCACCCTGTGGCGCCAAGAGCCTGCACCGCTAGAGACTGAGGCCGAGCAGGGCGCTGCGGGCTGACGAATCAGTCGGTCAATCGGTCTGTCACAGCAAATCCGCCGTCGTCAGCCCGTGCTGCGCCATGACGGCCAAGATCTCTTCAATGGCCTGTTGCTTGCGCTGCAACGCAGCCTGTTGCGCCGCCTCTTGCTCGCGCTGTTGCTGCAGCCGGGCTTGGCGCTGGGCTTCGCGGGCTTGGGCTTGTTGTTCTGGCGTCGGCTTTTCGGCCTCGGCAAACAGTTCGCTCATGCCGCGCAACAGGTCTTCGTAACGCGATTGCGACAGCGGGGCTTTGAGCACCGCTGGTTTAGGCGGCTTGGGGTATTTGGGGTGCATGGCGGGCCTGGGCTCAGCTGGTCTGGCGGGGCCGGTAAAACAGGGGGTAGACCTTTTGCACCACCGGGCCACTGAAGTCCCAGGCGCGGCATTGGCCCAAGTGGGGTGGTGGGGTGTGGTCGTCTTTTTGTACAAATACGCCAGTCATGCTTTGAAACGCGGCGGTGGCCATATTAAACAGCAGCTCGCGCAGGTGGGTGCAGCCGACCACGCCGGCTAGGTGGGTGTCGATGGTTTTGCGCCAGCCGCGCCCCAGGGTGGCGCCTACCAGGGCTTGCATGGGGGGCATGGCGTCGGGGCAGGGGCTGTGGGGGTGGCTGTCCATCACCACATGCACCGCCTGAATCACCAGCTGCGCGTCGACGGTGAGGCGGATGCGCATGTGGTGCACCGGTTCGCCCGGGGCTTTGACGGCTTCGCCGGGGATCTGGAAGGCAAAGGGCTTGCTGTCGTGCAGCACGGCCTCAATGTCCCACAGGCCGTCGTCGCGTTCAAAGCCTTGGTAGGTGACGCTGCGGGTGTGCATGGGTCGGCGGGCAACGGGGGCGGGCAGGGGCACTGTGCAATCTCGGTGACGGGGAAACCCCGCAATTTTGCCAGTTTGAACGCGGTGCGTCGGCTCGGGCGATATGCTGGAGCCCATGGACAAGTTGGACACAGTGGTGGTGGGTGCGGGTGTGGTGGGGCTGGCGGTGGCGCGGGCCCTGGCGCAGGCCGGGCTTTCGGTGTGGCTGCTGGAGCGCGCCGAGGCCTTTGGCACCGGGGTGAGCGCGCGCAGCAGCGAGGTGATTCACGGCGGGCTGTATTACCCGACTGGTTCGCGCAAGGCGCTGTGGTGCGTGGCGGGGCGCCGCGCGCTGGTCGCCTACGCGCAAGCGCGCGCCGTGCCGCACCGGCGCACCGGCAAGCTGATTGTGGCCACCGCTGAGGACCAGTTGCCCGGCTTGCAGGCGCTGCTGGCCAAGGCGCAGGCCAACGGGGTGGAAGACATGGCCTGGCTCGACGCCGCCCAGGCGCGTGCCATGGAGCCGGCGCTGCACTGTGTGGGCGCGCTGTGGTCGCCGCACACCGGCATTGTGGACAGCCATGCCTTGATGTTGTCGCTGCTGGGCGACGCCGAACGCGCCGGCGCCATGTTGGTGTGCCACACCGGGGTGTTGGCCATCCGCCGGCACACCGAGGGTTGGATGCTGCAGCTGCACGACGGCACCACCGTGCTGGCCGAGCGGGTGGTGAACGCCGCCGGGCTGGGCGCGGTGGCATTGGCGCAGCGCAGCGACGGGATCGATCCCGCCCTGCTGCCACGTGCGCACTTTGCCAAGGGCAGCTATTTCACCCTGGCGGGCAAGGCGCCGTTTGCGCGCTTGATTTACCCGGCGCCGATGCCGGGCCTGGCTGGTCTGGGCGTGCACCTGACGCTGGACATGGGAGGACAGGCGCGGTTTGGGCCTGATGTGCAATGGCTGCCATCGCCGGCTGCTGGCGAGGACTTGGCGACCGACGACCCGGCGCTGTGGGCGGTGGACCCGGCGCGCGCCGCGCTGTTTGAAGCCGAGGTGCGCCGCTACTGGCCTGGCCTGCCGGCCGGGAGTCTGCAGCCCGGTTATGTGGGGGTGCGGCCCAAGATCAGCGGGCCGGGCGAGGCGGCCGCCGATTTTTGTGTGCTGGGCCCGGCCGAGCACGGCGCACCGGGCCTGGTGCACCTGCTGGGCATGGAGTCGCCGGGATTGACCAGCTGCCTGGCGGTGGGTGAGGCGGTGGCGCAGGCGCTGGCCTGAGGTTGGTCGATCAGGCTCAGCGCAGGCTGGCCAAGGCCTCGGCCGCTTCGCGCACCAGCGCTGGGCCACGGTAAATCAGGCCGGTGTAGATCTGCACCACGTCGGCACCGGCGCGCACCTTGGCCACCGCGTCGCCGCCGCTCAGGATGCCGCCGACCCCGATGATGGGGAAACCCGCGCCGAGCTGGGCGCGCAATTGCGCAATCACCCGGTTGCTGGCGTCGAACACGGGCGCGCCAGACAGGCCGCCGGTTTCTGTGGCGTGCGGCAGGCCCGCCAC
>CAMBOY010000205.1 GCA_945869245.1 Hydrogenophaga intermedia | reverse complement strand
CCGCAGCCAACGGAGCCAGCGCGCTGTGAGCGAGGCCCCTGTGAACGACTCCACCGTCGAGCACCTGTTTGACGAAGACGACTGCATCGATCAATTGCTGCAGCGTCACCTGCCCACGCTGCGCGAGCGCGCCAGCGTCGGAGGCACCGGCTTGTTTGTGTTGATCGACCCGCTGGCCGGCGACCCGGTGTTGGAAGAAGCGCTCGAAGCCGACCTGGACACCGAAGCGCTGAACGCCGCGCGCAGCCAAGCCTGGGGCGCGCCCTGCCACAGCCTGAGCCTGCCGCCCCGGCTGGACCTGGACCCGGCGATGGCGCCCTATCTGGTGGAGCTGAGCGGCACCGACGACCCCTGGCTCGACAGCACCCTGGAATGGGCGCTGCGCGAAACTGTGCGCAGTTGGCAGGCCCCGGCAGACGCTCAGCCCGCCCACCGCGTGGGCGGCTGGCTGCACAGCGCCGCGTTTGGCCCAGCACTGGCGCACCAACTGTCGGGCTGGCTGGTACTGAGCACACGGAGCAACACCCCGGCGCGCTACCTGCGCCTGGCCGACCGACGCGTCTGGAGCCTGGCCCTGCATGTGCTGGGCGAAAGCGCTGTCGCGCAACGCCTGGGGTCGGTGCAGTGCTGGCAGTGGATAGACGCCCACGGCGTCTGCTGTGAACTGCAGAGCACCCCCAGCGAACACCTCACCGAACCCGGCGAGCCGTTTGTGCAATTCAGCCAAGCGCAATGGGCCTTGATGGCCTTGGGCGACAAGGTGCATGGCCCCATGGCCCAAGAGCGCGGCAGGCGCCTAATCACTCTGGGCGAACAGCCCACACAATGGCAACCGGTCAGCGCCGCGCAGTGGCAAGCCGCACTCAAAGCGGCCGGCCACCCAGCGCCACACCCCAAGAACAAAACGAAGCAGGAAGGAACCCCCACATGAGCGCCCCCAACCCCAACTGCAAACATTGCCAAAAAAGCGGCCTGTCGCTGCTGCTGCTGCGCCCCAGCCCGGTGGCCACCCACAGCGATCTGCAAGCGCCCGGATCGGCCGCTGCGGTGGCCAATGCCGCCTTGGTCAAGCCCTTCATCCCCACCGGCCTGACCGAAAGCCGCCCGGCGCTGCGTCTGCTGCGCGCGGGCTATGTGCATCTGTACATTCCCAAGACAAACAAGTGGGCGGTGTACTCGGTGACTGACCGGGGCGAGCTACTGGCGCAACACCACCCCAACTTTGGCGACGCCAAGATGCCGTCTTGCCGCCGCGACGGCCACAGCGCAGCGGGCTTTAAGCTGCTGAGCATTCCCGATGCGCACGAGCTGATCGGCCAAAGCATTTGGCTGGCCTTCAGCGCCAACCTGTGGAACACCACCCTCAAGAATAAGAACAAAGCCAACCCACAAGCCATGGTCGAGGTCAAGCTCGGCAGCGTAGCCGCACCCGCGTTCAAACCCGAAGCACAGGCCATCAAAAGCCAGTTGTTGGAGGCCAACGTCACCCAATGGCGCTTACCCAAAGTTGGTGATATCGGACCCATGTTCGCGTTCAACACCATGGCCTATGCAGGCCAGGTGGAGCAACTGGCCCAGACCCTCAAAGACGCCGCGGCCCGCCACCCCAAGACCGCCGGCCAAGAACTGGCCGTGGTGCTGCCCGACCCGGTGGGCTATGCGGCGGAGTTGAATGCGCTGCGGCTGGCGGCCGAAGCGCTGCACACCAATCTGTCTGCCGCCGACCAACACAAGCTGCAAAGCCACTTTGCACTGAAAGGCTTGACCGACAACGTGGCCAGCCTGCGCGCACTCAACAACGTCGCGCCCATCGTCACACGCGGTAGTTTTGAGGCGCTGCAAAAGAGCAGCCCCACCCGCATGCAAGGCGCCACATTCGAGCCCATGAAGGAGTCCGGCCGCCCCAGCCCACAAGAAGTTGGCCGTATGTGGACCCCTCAGGCTCGGGCCACCTTCGACAAACAAGCGCCCAAGTTTCAGGAACTGGCCAAACAAGAAATTGAGTCGGGCTACAACCGCAACGCCAGCGAGGCTTGGGTCAAGGACCTGACCGACAAGACCAACCGTGCCATCGAACCGTTTGAACGGCAATGGCTGCTGGCTCGCGACCACGGCTTGGTGGGGCAGTACTTTGTGCAACACTTTGACGCGACCGATCGCAACCGCCCCGGCACCGCAAAGGACCACAGCCCAGGCGCCACGTACATCGCTGAAGCGTCACACATCGAAGGCCCGCCACCCAAAACATCGGTGGCGTTGCTCGACTCCTACATGGCGGCCTACTACAAAAAACCGGAAGACCCTCAGGCCTATGTTGTACGGGCCATGGTGGCCAACCAGCAGGAGTTGTTCGGGGAGCTGGCTACGCAGTTGGGCGGTGACCCCAACGGCGATGGCATGCGCGACAAAACGGTGGACTTCATCAAAGGCCTGCTCGACCTCAACAACGGGCATCTCAAGGTCAAGTACAGCTGGCTGAGCGACGCAACCATGACCTTGGCCATGGGGCCCATGAACCACCTGACGGCCGCCATGGGCACGTATGTGGCACTGGCCGGCGCCGACACACTCAAAACGAACCCGCGCACGGCCGCACTGGCAGCCAATGCAGCGGCCTGGTTTGGCGGCATGAACACCGCATTCAAAAGCGCACTGACACGCCAAGTGATTCGCCCAGTGATGGTGCAAGCCTGGGTCGATAGCGACTTGGTAGAAGGTTCGGTGCAGGGCGTCGGCAAACGACGCAAATCGGCCAAGCACCAACGCGGCGGCAAAACGCGGGTGACTCTGCTCACCGACACCGAGCGGCTGTCCAAGCAGCCCAGCGTGGCGCAGCTGCTGGCCGAATCGAGCGGCTCACAGCTGGCGTTTGGCAAAGCGGCAGGCGCGGCGATGGTAGCCGGCGCAGGCAGCGGGACCATCGTGCTACAAGCCACCGACGCGCGATCGGCCCATGCCAGCAACCTGCTGTTTGCACAGCAGGTGCAAGAAGCCAAAAACGTTGCTGGCAGTGTGCGCGCTGCGGTTCCCACCGGTGTGCGAGCGGTGACCATGGGCATCGACGGCCGCCTGGCACTGGCCAGCGTCATCGTGCAGTCGATTGGCATCATCAATGGCAACCAAGCGGTTGCCAATGCCCAAAAAGCACTTGACGAAGCCGGCGCAGCAGACCGCGACGAGAAAGCCAAGGCGCTGCGCAATGCAGAGCTGGGCCGGTGGGACAGCTATGGCGGCCTGGTGGCTGGCAGCTTGGACACCCTGCGAGTGGCGGCCGAGGCGATGAACCTGCAGCGCGGAGCGGCGGCGGGGGGCGCGGCACTCGGCTCCATCCATGTGCTGAAATTTGGCGCGCAGCTGGCTGGGGTTTTTGGTGGGGTCTTGAATGGGTATGTGAGTTCTTTGAAGGCGGGGGAAGCAAGGGAGAGAGGGTTACGAGAAGCCATGCTTGTCCACTATGTTGCGTCAGGATCTTTCTACGGAACGGGATCTGCAGCTCTCGCAGGAGGGGGCTTTGTCATCGCCGAATTCATTGTCGAACGACAAATTGGCAGCGCAGCGCTGCAAGCCACTGCCAAAGGAGTGGCAGAAAAGAAAGTTGGCGAACTCGTCGGGGGTAGAGCCGCAGCATTCGTTGGGCAGCGCGTAGCTGGGGTAGCGGTTGCAGCGGCGATTCCCGTAGCCGGTTGGGCACTGCTGGGTTTAGGCATCGTGGCGTCGGTAGGTGCTGCACTGATGGAGCCCACAAAGCTGGAGCAATGGGCTAGACAAACCCCATTTGGCAAAGGTCCAGAGGGCGTCAAATTCAAAACCATTGATGAACAAAACAAGGCTCTCACCGAAGCTCTAGGGCTGGCCCAAACCGCCGAGCCGGAGGCGCAGGCAGCATGAGCGAAAAGAAATTGGTGCCGTTCGCGGTATATCTGCATAACGAACGGGCTGCGCCGCAGGCGACCAGTGGCAGCTGGGTTAGAGGCATTTATACGGATGTCGTTGAGTACACCACTTCTGCCAAAAACACGCGAGGAGTGGCGTTCTTGATGGGCGGCATAGGTGGCGCCTTCATTGCATTTTTTGCCAGCGGGCTGTTTATGAAAGGCATGATTCATGCGCTACACAACGACCCACATTGGACTGACTTTGCTGTTAGCCTGCCATTTTCTTTCATCTTTCTAATGGTTGGCATCTGGTCCCTCCGCTTCTTCGGACGCATGGAGTTCTTCCAGCCACAAGACCTGCCCATCCTGTTTGACCGCCAACGCCGCAAGGTGTACCGGTTGGTAGAAGACTTGGACGAACACGGCAAGCCCCGCCACAAAGGGCAAGGCAAGGTCATTGAACACGACTGGGACGACATCGTGGCCGAGCACCATGTCACCACCGCCACCACCGGCAGCAGCGCCCAGCGCCACCACACCTTGGTGCTGATGGTGCGCGACAAACATGCGGGCGACTTTCAAGGGCCGATCACCCCAACCAACCTGCCGCCTTATGCCGACGGTTTTGGCTTAGGAGATGCCAAGGTGCTGTCAGAGTTTTCCACCCCCCGCGTGTGGGAACACCTGCGCCGCTACATGAACGAAAACGGCCCTGCCCTGCCCCCTGGCGAGACCGTGGCCGACACCACTGTCCCTGTGACCTGGTGGGACAGCCTGGGCGCGGTCAGCGTGTTTGGCCCCGGCTACGACAAGCGCTGGGCTGAAAGTTGGGGCTGGATGCTGATCATGCACCTGCTGCTTCCCATCACCCTGCCGCTGGCCTTGCTCATGGCCACCACCAACTGGTTGAGCTACAAAACCGCTTATCCGGTGCAATGGCCGCAAGAGGTGCTGGATAAGGTGGGACCGCCGCTGCACAGTGACGCCATGCCGGTCGCGGACCCGGCACTTGAGCGCAAGCAACGCAACCGAAACAAACGCGAGCGGAAAGATTCATGAACCACACTCCCGAAACGCCGCCAAATTCCGACGCTGAAACCCCTCGGCCCATGCCATCGATCTGGACGGTCGTATGGCCCTTGTTGGGCAGCATCGCTGCATTTACTGCAGCTTACTTGGCATTCAACCGCAGCAGCTACACGCTATGGGCAGCAGCGGCCGCTGGCGTCTTTATGTTGCTGGGGCACATGAGCAAGCCCAAGGCTGACTAAAAGCTGCTAGGCATTGCTTGACTACCCGATGACACGGACGTTAAGACTGCCGGAACTGCTGTCCCAAGGGCAACACGTCAACCCAGCGTACGTTGGTGGCACAGCGGGCGAAAGCAGCGCCGAAGAGCGACCCGATGCGATGGTGCATGGCACGCTGTCGCGCTTTGGCAAACGCCAAGCGGCCAGTGGCAAAGCCCAAGCCTTTGGCTGGATAAAGGCCACCTATGCCGATGCCATTGAATACGCTGGGCAGAAACAAGCCCTAGAAGGCGGGATCATGGTCACGTCTTTTTTTGGGGTGCCTTTGGGCGTGTCCTGAATTTTGTGTAAACGGGGCGGACATCAAATATCGGAGAGGCGATCTCCAAACTCGATGGTAAACCGGGTCAGTGCTGCCTTCCAATCATGAATGGGCATCGACCACTTCAGGCTGAAGTTGCGTAAAGCCAGGAAGAACAGTTTGAGCAGCGCCTCATCACTGGGGAACGAGCCCCGGTTCTTGGTCAGCTTGCGCAGGCTCATGTTCACCGACTCGATGGCGTTGGTCGTGTAGATTACCTTGCGAATCTCCGGCGGGTAATCGA
>CAMBOY010000204.1 GCA_945869245.1 Hydrogenophaga intermedia | reverse complement strand
AACAAGTGACAGGGCATTGTGCGTTATGCACGGGGGGTGTTGGGGGCGGGGCGGGGCAAGCCCCGACGCAGCCACGCGTCCACAGAGATGCAGCCTGGGCCATGCACCATCAGGTAGAGCAGGCCGGTGGCCCACAGGCCGTGCACCATCCAGGCGTTGGGGTAGACCAGCAGCTGAATCACCAGCGTCATGCCCAAGAGGCCCAAGGCGGCCCAGCGGGTGAACAGACCCAGCAACAACAGAATAGGCAGCACATGTTCGCCCACGGTTGCCAGATAGGCCGCCAGCTCAGGGCTCAACAGCGGCAAGCGGTATTCCTCGGCAAACAAGGCAATGGTGTTCTCGCCCAGCCGTGGCCAGCCCAGCAGCCATTCGCCGTTGACGATGTTGATCGCCAGGCCTTCGATTTTGCTTTGGCCCGATTGCCAAAACACGGCGGCCAGTGAAAAACGGGCGATGAAGGCGATGACGGTGTGTGGGATGCGCTGGAAATGGGCCTCCAGCGCCATGATGCGGTTTAGCCAGGTGGACATACTCAGTTTCCTTCACAAGGTGGGGTGATGTGGCTCAAGCAGCCTTGTCGGATCAGCACGGCGAGGGCATCGACCAGATCGACAGTGGGTGCGTGTGTGCTGGCGTGCTCCCAGGCGGGGCCCAAGGGCAAGCCTTGTTGCAGACCACGCACAAACTCGGCGGTGCCGGTGTCGATGGCCACGACCACCACATCCCAGCCTTCGCGGGCCACCAGCACCGACTGCCCGTGCGCGCTGCGCTGGTTGATGGGGTGGCCTTGCTGCCGGGCCCAGGCGTTGAACACCGGGCCGTCGGAGCGCACCACCGCCACGCCCGGGCGCAGGTGCAGCTGGGTGTGCTCCAGGCGTTCGGGTTCGGCGGTCAAGGCCAGCAGCGCGGCGCCGTCTGATGGTGGGATGTCGGCTGCGTGGTAGGCGTGGATGCGTGCCATCTCTAGCCGCGCCAGGTCGCACAGCCAGTGCTGTGCGGGCGGCAAGAAGGCTTGCAGGAAGTCGGCGAAGCCGTCGCCGTACCAGGCCAGCACCGGCTGTTGTGGTGGGTGTTGGCGCACAAAGTCGATCGCCCAGGCGTCGAAACTTGGCGCTCCCACCTCAGCGGCGAGCGCAGGAAAGCTGTCGCGCAGTGCCTGCATCAGCGAGACCACCACGTTGTTGCGGTAGACGTTGAAGCGCGGCAGCGGATCGGAGCCGTTGTGAGCGACCCAGCCCTCGGGCACAGGAGCGCTGGGGTCCAGCAAGGCGCGCGCAAAGCGCGTCTGGGGTGAGGTGCTCATGTCGGCGTGTGGGGGGCGCCCTGACCGCTGGGGCCTGTCGAAGACACGCGGTTGAGCCGATCTTGGGCCCATCGCACTTCGGCCAGCAAGTCGGGCCAAGGGGGAATGTGGTTGTCGCGTTCAATGAGGGTGGCCACCGGCTGGCCCAAACGCTGCAGCGTGAACTCGTACAGCGCCCACACCGCCGGCGCCACGGCAGCGCCATGGTTGTCGATCAGCAGCCGATCACCAGCGGCGTCGACGTCTTGTGCAAAGCCCGCCAGGTGGATCTCGCCCACACGCTCCAGGGGCAAGGCGCGCACATAGGCCACCGGGTTCCAGCCATGGTTGGTGCAGCTCACCACCACATTGTTGATGTCGAGCAGCAGACCACAGCCGGTGCGCTGCAGCGTCTGGCACAGGAAATCGGTTTCCGACATGTCGTTGGCGGCCCACTGCACATAGGTGCTGGGGTTCTCCAGCAACATGGTGCGACCCAGCGTGCTTTGCACTTGGTCGATGTGCTCACACACGCGCTGCAAACTGTCGCGGGTGTAGGTCACCGGCAGCAGGTCGTTGTAGTGGTTGAGCCCATGGCTGGACCAGGCCAGGTGTTCGGAAAAAGACGCCGCCGGGTGGCGCTGCAACAGCGCCTTGAGCCGCGCCAGGTGCTCGGCGTTCAGCGGCGCCTCACCGCCGATCGACAGACCCACGCCGTGAATCGACAGGGCGTAGCGTTCTGCGATGGCGTGGAGGTCGTGGTGAAAGCGCCCCCCGGGGACCATGTAGTTTTCGGCGTGCACCTCAACAAAACCGATGTCTGGGCGCGTGTCGAGTATCTCGGCCACATGCTGGGCTTTGAGACCGACACCCGCTTGGGCTGGCAAGGTGTGCGTCATGGCAGAAGGGCTCAACACGCGAATCAGCTCTTCTTGGCTTCTTTGAACTCTTTGAGCTGGCCAAAACCTGTGGGTGAGGTGGGTGATGCGGTTTTTTCGCAGCTGCCTTTGTTCACGTAGGTCCAGGCGTTGCCCTGGTGGTCGCGCACCGAGCTGCCGGCGCAACTGGTGCCCGGGCCTGCGGCGCAGTCGTTTTTGCCTTTGAGGGACACACCAAAACATTTTTCTTTGCCAGCGCTTTGGGCCGCGGCCGGCGCGGCGGCCAGGGTGAGGGCGGCGCCCACGGCCAGGGCAAGACCAGCGGTGCTGAGGGTGCGGCGGGTGACAGACGTGCTCATGAAACAACTCCTGTGAAGATGGAACACAACCGTGACGGCGAATGCGCGTCACTGGGTGTCTGTCATCGGGGCTGCTTTTTTCTTACAGGTCGTTCGTACAATGCCGACAACTTTTTTGTTTGCCCATGAACGACACCCGAATGGTCTTCGACGACTTTGCCCAGCAGGTGGCCGACGCGCACGGCTATTTGTTGAAGTTCGCTCGCCTGCAATTGCGCAACGAGACCTGGGCCGAAGACGTGGTGTCTGAAACCATGGTCGCAGCGCTGGCCAAGCCCCAGGCCTTTGGTGGGCGTTCGCAGCTGCGCACTTGGCTGGTGGGTATCCTCAAACACAAGGTGGTCGACGCCCTGCGCAGCCACCAACGCGAGGTGACGGTGGGCGATTCGGACGACGACAACGCCGATCCCTTGGACGACATGGCTTTTAAGCCCGACGGCCATTTTCAGGAGCGCCCCGCCGAGTGGGGCAACCCCCAGCAAGACCTGCAAAGCCGCCAATTCATGGCGGTCCTGGAAGCCTGCACCGACAAGCTGCCGGCGGTGCAGGGCCGGCTGTTCTTGATGCGCGAGTGGCTGGAGATGTCGAGCGAGGAGATTTGTAAGGAACTGCAGCTCACCTCGACCAACTTGTATGTTCAGCTGCACCGAGCCCGCTTGCGCTTGCGCGAGTGCCTAGAGCTCCACTGGTTTGCGAGCCAACCATGAACCGATTCATGCGCCAATTGCCGCTCATGCGCAACTGCAAGGAAGTGACCGCCTTGGTCATCGCCCGGGAAGACCGCGATCTGCCCTGGGTCGAGCGCGCCGCGCTGCGCGTGCACATGGCCATGTGCCAAGCCTGCCCGCGCTTTGAGCGCCAGGTGCTGACCATGCGCAACGCGATGAAGCAGTGGCGCGGCTACGCCGACGACGAGGCGGATGGGGGTTGAGCGTTTAGTGCTGTACTCACACCCGATGGCATGCGGGTATCGGCGCCAAAGCGCAATTGAAACAGGGCGCCCCCCATGTCTGACGGCAAACACAGCAATGGCCATCCATGTGCTTTTGCGACCTCCATGGCGATTGCCAAGCCAAGTCCGGATCCCGGTTTTTGATTGCCTGGCGCTCGCCAAAACCGCTCAAACACCAGTGTGCGATGTTGTGCAGCAACCCCTGGCCCCTGGTCCTCTATGCCCAAGCTCTGCAAGCTCAGTCGAATACGAACGATACCCCCAGCGGGTGAGTGATCGATGGCGTTTTCGATCAGATTTTTTAACAAGACAAAAAGCTCGCCAGCATCCGCCTCGATGCGCAGATCCACAGCGTCTTGGATCGTCTGCACTCCGACACCGGCCCGCTCAGCGCGCCAGGACAGGAAGCCGGTGACCTGTTGAACCATCTCCGCCAGACAAACAGACTGTTTGTTCAGTGGCTTACCGCCTGCCACTTCGGCCACATGTAGCAATTGGTTGATGGTGCGGCCCAGTGCATCGATATCGCGCAGTGTGTCTGGTGGGATGTGGTCTCCCAGTGCCTCCAACTGCCCGCGCAGCAAGGCGATGGGGGTTTTCAGCTCGTGGGCTGCGTCAGCAAAAAACCGCTGCTGCGCAGAGAACGCCGTATCAAGTCTCTCTAGCGCTTCATTGAACGCCAGCACCAAGGGGCGGATTTCGGTTGGCAGTTGGTCCAAGGGTAATCGAGCCGACAGATTGTCTTGCCCTACAGTGCGTGCGGCGAGGCTCACAACCCGAATGGGTCTGAGCACGCTGCGCACACCCCAATAGCTCAGCACCGCCAGAACACCCATCGACAGCGCTGCCATGACGGTCACTGCTTCGGTGATGGCTGGCACGATGGCTTCTTGGGCCAGCTGGGCAAAGCGGTCACTGCGTCCTACTTGCACCCAATGGTCGCGCCCTTGGACAGGGTGTCGCACCGTGGCGACATGAAATGGTGTGCCGCTTACGTCGGTGCGCAGATAGACCCCATCCTGTTGGCTCACCGGTAGACCTGGCATCAAGCTGTTGAAGTCGGCATCCGAAGATGCCAGCACTTGGCCGTGACCGTCCAATACCCGGTACTTCAGGTTGGCGAAGAAGGCGTCAAAGCTTTGAGCGTCCTGGCCTTGCAGGTGCACGGCGAGTTGCCCATTGGTGTCGATCTTGATGGCGTCTGCGATGTCGTGTGTTTGACCGAGCAGGCTCTGTTTGGTGATGGCATCACCAAACCGGTGGGCGATGGTTGTTTGCACAGCCACATACAAAACCGCCACGATGGCGATGGTCAGAGCAAACACCCAGGCAAGGCGCAGCGCTAGGCTAGGGCGTGTCGGCGGCCACCAATGCATAACCCACACCTTTGATGTTGACGATGGTCACTTTGGACTGCAGCGCTGCCAGCTTGCCTCTGAGACGATGGATCGCCACGTCCAGAGCTTTGGGCGTGATGTCCGAAAACGCTCCCCAGGCGGCCGATTCCAAAGCACTGCGACGGGCAACCTGGCCGGCCTCGCGCATCAGCACCCAGAGTACTTGTAACTCACTGGACGACAAAGTGATGGAGCTTGAACCAACCAACAGGGTAGACAGTTCGGGCGAGACGGTGAGGTCCGCAAAACAGCATTGCTCCGGATGCCATGTGGCATGACGCCGCAGCAGCGCTTTGGTGCGGGCTACCAGTTCAGCCATTTCAAAAGGTTTGGTGAGGTAATCGTCTGCGCCGGACTCCAGGCCATGAATGCGGTCTCCCAAAGCATCTCGCGCAGTCAGAATCAAACAGGGAGTGGACAGGCGCAGGGCCCGCAATTGGGTCAGCAAGGTCAGACCATCCCCGTCGGGCAGTCCTCGGTCCAGAATCACAGCATCGTAGGACGCTGTGTCCAAATAGGCAGCCGCATGGGTGCGCGTGTTCACCACATCGCAGACGATGCCCTGTGCCTGAAGTGCTGTGACCACCGCTTGCGCCATGCGCGGGTGGTCTTCGACGAGCAGGACACGGGGCATCGTGTTGGGGCTCAGAAGCGGTAAGTCAGACCCACATTCAGAGATGTGGGTTGGTATGTCGGTCGGTCTTGTAGCGTTGAGCCGCCTTGGGTGAACCTGTCCTGAATTTTGTGTTTGAGGCATAACCATGATCTACAGGACCATTTATGCCAAGCAAGACGAAGTTGAAGAACGCGGCCATTGCCGCCAGAAGCGCCGCGCTGCCGAAGATCTCGAACGAGCTGATTGACCAGTTCGTGA
>CAMBOY010000203.1 GCA_945869245.1 Hydrogenophaga intermedia | reverse complement strand
GCTTCCAGGACGCGAGGGTGGTGCTGGTGGTCGACGGCCGCGAGGTACCCAGCCTCTACCACGAGGCCACCAATACCCTGATGCCGCTGTCCAATCTGCCCATCGGCAGTTGGAACATCCAGTACCGTTTCCAGGATGCGGCTGGCAATACCTCGGCCAGCAGCCCTTCGCTGGTGGTCCATGTGGTGGCGCCACAAAACATCACCTCACAGCCCGACATGGACGGCGACGGCGTGTCCTTCCTGCTGGAAAAGCCGTTTGTCGACTTGAACAACGACGGCATCGACGACGCCGATCAGCGCGACGTGGTGGCGGTGGCCATGAGCGATGGCCAAGGTCTGGCGGTGGATTCGAGTAACCTGAGCCGCAACAGCTTCGGCGCCTTGCTGGCGGATGCCAGCCTGAACCCGGGCAACAATTTGCGGGTCGAGGTGCAGGTCGACAATGTGAGCGCCCGCGTGGTCACCGAGGCCGAGCGCAATGCCGCGTTGGCTGTCAACAGCCTGGGCAGCGGCGCCTTGTTTGTGGCCACCGATGTGGTCGAATTCCGCCTCTACCCACAAGTGGTGCGCACCGGTCTGGTGGACGAATCGGTGGTCGACCTGCTGTCCAGCGAAGTGATCAACACCCATGTCGGACAAATCCACCGCATCGACCTGCGGGTACCGGAAGGCTTCTACAACACGTACTTCAAGTTCCGCTTCGACCCGGTGCAGCAAACCCAAGTGGTGTGGGCTTTCACCTGGGACGACGCGACGGGAACCGGCGCACGCTTTATCGACACCAACAGCGACGGCCGCATCGACAAGATCAGCCTGTACATCCAAGACGGCGGACGTGGCGACGACGACGGCAAGGCCGACGGTGTGATTCTCGACCCGGGTTTTGTGGCCTACGCCGCCCCCACACCCGAGATTGCACTCGACAGCCCCTTGATCACACCCGACGGGCAGATCAACGCCGCCGAGGTGGGCAACGTCTCGGTGAGCGGCAGCACCAGCGGCGTCGAGCAGGGGCAAACCATCACCCTGGTGTTCACAGGCACCAACGCCCAAGGACAAAGCGCTGAGGTACGTGCCAGCACCACCGCCAGCGCCTCAGGCTTGTGGAACGTGAGCGGCATCGACCTGAGTGGCTTGCGCGACGGCAGCGTGGCGCTGGACGTGCAAGTCCGCAATGCGGCCAACTACCTCGCCACCACCAGCACCAGCGCCTGGATCGACACCGCCGCACCCGCTGCCGGCGTCCTGGCTCTGCAGGGCCTAGACAACACCACCGTGTCGCCGGCTGGGGTGCTCACCCAAGACCGCGATCTGGACCTGCGTGTGGACGGCCAAGAAAGCGGCGCCACCGTGGTCTATCAAGTCAGCACCAATGGCGGCGCCTGGGCAGTGACCACCGCCGCCCAGCGCAACCTGCCAGACGCCCACTACGCTTGGCGCGCCCTTGTCACCGACAGCGCCGGCAACCAGAGCATTGGCAACACGGTGGAGCTGACCGTGGACACCGGCGCACCCGAGCCGGGCACCCTGTCGCTGGGCGGCTTCACCGACAGTGGCGCCTCGGCCAGCGACTTCATCACCCAGGACCGCGACTTCGACCTGCTGATCGCCGGCCAGGAAAACGGCACCACGGTGAGTTACCAGGTCAGCGTCAACGGCGGTCCGTGGACCGCCACCACCGCCGCCCAGCGCAACCTGCCCGACGCCAGCTACGCCTTGCGCGCCCTCGTCACCGACAGCGCCGGCAACCAGAGCATCGGCAACGCCGTGCATGTCACGGTCGACACCGGCGCGCCAGCAGCCGGCACCCTGTCGCTGGGCAACTTCGAGGACAGTGGCGCATCCGCCAGCGACTTCGTCACCCAGGACCGCGACTTCGACCTGCTGATCGCCGGCCAGGAAAACGGCGCCACGGTGAGTTACCAGGTCAGCGTCAACGGCGGTCCGTGGACCGCCACCACCGCCGCCCAGCGCAACCTGCCCGACGCCAGCTACGCCTTGCGCGCCACGGTCACCGACAGCGCCGGCAACCAAAGCATCGGCAACACAGTGGAGCTGACGGTGGACACCAGTGCTCCTGCGGCCGCATCGGTGCAGCGCCAAATCACCACCGACAACCGCCCGCTGGTCACCGGCTTGGCCTTGATTCGCACGGGCGAAAGCGCCGAGGTGTGGGTCAATGGCCAACGCTACCACGCGGGCAATGGCCTGACCTACAGCACCGACAGCGGCGTGTGGAGCATGCGCGCTGGGTTCTTGATCAGCAACACCTACACCGTTCGGGTGGTGATCACCGACCTGGCCGGCAACCGCACCGAAGCCCAAGGGCAGCTGGTGGTGGCCGCTGTGCCCACGCCACCCCCGACACGAGGTCAGCTCGACACGCAGCGCGCGACACCTGCAGCAAGCCCACTGACCCCTTGGTCTGACGGCGCCGCAACGCTCAGCCCGTCTGCAGTGGGTGAGCGCGACACGCTCAGGGCCGAAGAGCGTGCACAGGGCTGGGGAGCGCCCAGCGGCAGCGGTCTGGGCTGGAGCCAAGCCCGGCCAGTTGTGCAAAACGATCTATCGGCCTCACCAATGGACCAGGGCACGGTCGGTTCGCGCAGCTGGCTCGAGCGCTGGATGACCGTGTCCACCACGCTCAGCAGTGGCTTCCCGGTGCTGCTCAACGAGCGCGCCACCGAACTGGCGGTCTACAAAGGCGTGGGCGACATCCGGGTGGTACTGGGCCGCGTGGTCGCCATCGACATCCCGGGCGACGCGTTTGTGCACCACAACCCCAGCGCCGAGGTGGTGTTGGAAATCAGCAGCCTGGACGACCGGCCCCTGCCGCCCTGGATCCGCTTCGATCCGCGCACCGGCCGCCTCGTGGTGCAAGCTCCACCCGACGCAGCGGGCGACTGGACCATCCGTCTGGTGGCGCGCGACCAATTCGGCAACACCGCCGTCACCGTGTTCCGCGTGACGGTGGAGCGACAGTCCGACGGCGGTGGCGGTCGAGCCAGCTTGAGCGATAAACTGGCCAAAGCCCGCGCCCATGTGCCAGCCCTGCTGGCACCGCAGGGCGGCCACAGCACCTGACCGCGCCCCATCTGGAACCGCCAACATGAACCCATTGCTGACGCTGCACGATTTGTCTCGCCAAGCGCGCGCGGCCACCTCAGCCGATGAACTGGTGTTTTTGCTGGTCAACAGCACCCACCAGCTGGTGCCCTACCGGCAGGCGGTGCTGGTGCGGCGCGACGATGGCGTGCGGGCGCTGTCGGGTGTGGTCAAACCCGAGCTCAACGCACCCTACGCGGACTGGGTGCGGGCGCTGGTGCGCCAGCACCTGGCCCCGATGGCCGAGCTGCGTGCGCTCACGCCCGCCGAGGCCAGCCCCACCCTGGCCAGTGAATGGGCCGAATGGTGGCCCGAACACGCCCTGCTGGTGCCCACCGGCGAAGCCGGCTGCGGGCTGCTGCTGGCGCGCGAGATGGCGTTTTCCGACGACGAACACAGCTTGTTGACCGAGTGGATGGCGGTGTGGCAACACGCCTGGACCGCGCTGCACGCGCAAACGCCTGCTGGCTGGGGCCAGCGCCTCAAGCGCTGGGTCACCCGCCCACGCGCGCAGCACACGCCCTGGTTCCGGCGCAAAACGGTGTGGGCACTGATCTTGGCGCTGGTACTGCCTTGGGTTCCCGTGCGCATGACGGTCTTGGCCAGCGCCGAGCTGGTGCCGGCATCGCCCCAGGTGGTGCGCTCGCCCATCGAAGGGGTGCTGGCGCGCTTTCATGTGCAACCCAACGACGCGGTGCGTCAGGGCCAGTTGCTGTTCGAATTCGACGAGGCCTTGCTCACCAGCCGGGTCAAAGTGGCCGAGGAATCGCTCAATGCCGCACGCGAACAATACCGCCAGACCAACCAGCTCGCCCTGGAGGACCCCAAGTACCGCACCGAACTGGCCCTGCTGGCGGGCGCTATCGAAGAGCGATCCAGCGAATACGCCTTTTTGCGCCAGCAGCTCGAACGCACCCGGGTGCTGGCGCCCGAGTCGGGCCTGGCCCTGTTCGACGATCCGAGCAGTTGGATCGGCAAACCGGTGGCGGTGGGCGAGCGCATTTTGCGCAACGCCGCACCGCGCGAAGTGGAGATAGAGGTTTGGCTGCCGCTGGACGATGCGGTGGTGCTCAAGCCCGGGCACGAGGTCACGCTCTATCTGCAGGCCGAGCCGCTCAATCCGGTGCGGGCGGCGCTGCGCTATGTGGCGTTTGAGCCGCAAGCGCGCCCCGATGGGCAGTTTGCCTACCGGCTGCGGGCCACCCCCACCGTGCCAACCGAACACCGGGTCGGGCTCAAGGGCACGGCCAAAATCAGTGGCGAATGGACGCTGCTGGGCTACTGGCTGTTGCGCAAGCCCTGGGCCATTGCCCGTGCCAATCTGGGGATCTGACCATGGCCTGGCCCCGTCTGCGCGAAGAACTCGATGTATTTGAAGGCGCAGTGCTGGCCGACGGCCAGCCCAGCTGGGTGCTGCACGACCCCGTGCGCAACCAGTTCTTTCGCATCGACTGGCTGAGCTTTGAGCTGCTGAGCCGCTGGAGCATGGGCAACGCCCAAGCCATCGTGCACGCGGTGGCCCGCGACACCACCCTGCACCCAGACAACGACGATCTGGAGCGCCTGGTTAAGTTTCTCAATGAGCAACAGCTCTTGGCCAGTGAAGACCCCAAAACCGCGCGCGACATGGCCGAACGGGTGGCCAAGAGCCGCAGCAGCGCCTGGAGCTGGCTGATCCACCACTACCTGTTTTTCCGCCTGCCCTTGGTCAAGCCCGACAAATGGCTGGAACGCTGGATGCCCGTGGCGGCGCTGTTCTATACCCGCACGTTTTTGGCTTTGACTCTGGGCGCTCTGGCACTGGGCCTGTACCAGGTGCTGCAGCAGTGGCGCGACTTCAGCGCCGCCCTGATCGACACCTTCAGCTTTCAGGGCCTGCTGTCGTATGGTGCGGCGCTGGCGGTGGTCAAGGTGGTGCACGAGTTGGGACACGCCTTCACCGCCAAGCGCCACGGTTGCCGCATTCCGCGCATGGGCATCGCCTTTCTGGTCATGTGGCCCATGCCCTACACCGACACCAACGAAGCCTGGCGCCTGCACAGCCGCCGCGAGCGGCTGGAAGTCGCTTGCGCTGGCATTGCCACCGAGCTGGTGATCGCCGCCTGGGCCACCCTGGCCTGGGCCACCTTGCCCGACGGTCCAGCCCGCTCGGCCGCGCTGTTTTTGGCCACGGTGAGCTGGGTCGCCACCGTGGCCATCAACGCCAGCCCCTTCATGCGCTTTGACGGTTACTTCATCGTCATGGACTGGTTCAATCTGCCCAATCTGCACCAACGCAGCTTTGCCCTGGCGCGCTGGCAGCTGCGCGAATGGTTGTTCCGGCTCAACGAGCCGGTGCCCGAGGTCTTCCCCCCGGTGCAACACCGGGTTCTGGTGGCGTTTGCATTTGGCACTTGGCTCTACCGGCTGGTGCTCTTTATTGGCATTGCGCTGATGGTCTACCACCTGTTCACCAAAATCCTGGGGCTGTTGTTGTTCGCCATCGAGATCTTCTGGTTCATTCTCAACCCAATCAAAAACGAGCTGACAGAGTGGCACAAACGGGGGCGGCGCATCGCACAAAGTGGCCGCACCCACATCACCGTGATGCTGCTGCTGGGTGCGCTGGCGCTGTTGCTGGTGCCGCTGCCAGTGCCCAT
>CAMBOY010000202.1 GCA_945869245.1 Hydrogenophaga intermedia | reverse complement strand
ACCTGACCGAAAACGGGGTCAAGGTGCGCTACCTGCACAGCGATGTGGACACGGTGGAGCGGGTGGAGATTTTGCGCGACCTGCGTTTGGGCGAGTTTGATGTGCTGGTGGGTATCAACCTGCTGCGCGAGGGCCTGGACATTCCCGAGGTGTCGCTGGTGGCCATTCTGGATGCCGACAAAGAAGGCTTTTTGCGTTCGGAGCGCAGCCTGATCCAGACCATTGGCCGGGCAGCGCGCAACCTCAACGGCCGCGCCATTTTGTACGCCGACCGCATCACCGAATCGATGAAAAAGGCCATTGGTGAGACCGAGCGCCGCCGCCACCGCCAAATTGCGTTCAACGAAGCCAACGGCATCACGCCCAAGGGCGTGGTCAAGCGCATCAAAGACCTGATCGACGGCGTCTACAGCGAAAAAGCGGGGCAGGAAGCCGATCGCCTGGCCAGCGCCGCCCAGGCCCTTGCCGAGGCCGACGCCATGAGCGAAAAGGATCTGGGCCGCGAAATCAAGCGGCTGGAAAAGCTCATGATCGAACACGCCCGCAACCTCGAATTCGAGCAGGCGGCGCGGGTACGCGACCAGTTGGGCGCGCTCAAAGTCCGGGTGCTCGGTGCGCCGGGGGTCGATCAGGTGGCGTGAGACCCCGTGGACTTGTCTAACCAGACGGCGGTTTTGTCCAAGAAAATTCATTTTTTGTCATAGACAAAATAGGGTTTTGTTCCTACAATGCCGACAGAATCGCTGGGTTTTTCATGTATACTCGACAAAAAAAGTCGGGATAAGCCTGCGATCTGAGGGGGTCGTCTTGTGCGGCCGAGTGGAGCAGGTGCCGGACATCGCCGATGTCCAGCTTTTTGTGACAGACAAGCAACCCTAGGAGCTTGATATGCGACTGACGACCAAAGGCCGCTTTGCGGTGACCGCAATGATCGACCTGGCCCTGCGCCAAAGCAACGGCCCAGTGACCCTGGCCGCCATCAGCCAACGCCAGCAGATTTCCCTGTCGTATCTGGAGCAGCTGTTTGGCAAGCTGCGCCGCCACGAACTGGTGGAGTCCACCCGTGGACCGGGTGGGGGCTACACCCTGGGCCGCAAAGCCACCGACATCACAGTGGCCGACATCATTGTGTCGGTCGACGAGCCGATCGATGCCACGCAGTGTGGCGGCAAAGAAAATTGTTTGGGCGATGGCCACCGCTGCATGACCCACGACCTGTGGACCAAGCTCAACGCCAAGATGGTCGATTTCCTCGACTCGGTGACGCTGCAGTCGCTGGTCGACGAGCAAATCGCCAAAGGTGTGGTGGTCGAGAACGCGCCGCAAATCAAGCGCGCCATCTCCAGCGCGCCGGTGGTCAAACCCATCCGCGTCAATGCCCCCAACTCGGTGTTCGCCCTCGGTCAAGTCGCTTTTTCCAAATAAACCATGAGCACTCCGCACTTCCCCATTTACATGGACTACAGCGCCACCAATCCGTGCGACCCACGGGTGGTGGACGCCATGATCCCCTGGTTGCGTGAACACTTTGGCAATCCGGCGTCGCGCAGCCATGCGTGGGGTTGGGAGGCCGAAAAAGCGGTGGAGACCGCGCGCGAACAGGTGGCGGCTTTGATCGGCGCCGACCCGCGCGAAATTGTCTGGACCAGCGGAGCCACCGAGTCCAACAACCTGGCGATCAAGGGCGCCGCCCAGTTCTACAAAGGCAAGGGCAAACACCTGATCACTGTCAAGACAGAGCACAAAGCCGTGCTCGACACCTGCCGCGAGCTGGAGCGCCAGGGTTTTGAGGTGACCTATATGGACGTACAGGCCGACGGCTTGGTGAACCTCGATGCGTTCAAGGCCGCCATCCGGCCCGACACCATCTTGGCCTCGGTCATGTTTGTGAACAACGAAATCGGCGTGGTGCAGGACATTGCCGCCATCGGCGCCATCTGCCGCGAAAAAGGCGTGATTTTTCATGTGGACGCGGCGCAGGCTACCGGTCGGGTCGACATCGATCTGCAAAGCCTGCCGGTCGACCTCATGAGCCTGACCAGCCACAAAACCTACGGCCCCAAAGGCATTGGTGCTTTGTACGTGCGGCGCAAGCCCCGCGTGCGCCTAGAGGCCCAGATGCACGGTGGCGGACACGAGCGCGGCATGCGTTCGGGCACCTTGCCCACCCACCAATGTGTGGGCATGGGGGAGGCCTACCGCATCGCCAAGGCCGAAATGCACACCGAAAACCAGCGCATCCGCGCCTTGCATGAGCGTTTGCTCAACGGCTTGAAAGACATCGAACAAGTGTTCATCAACGGCCATGAAACCCGTCGTGTGCCGCACAACCTGAACATGAGCTTCAACTATGTGGAGGGCGAGTCCCTGATCATGGGCATCAAAGGCTTGGCGGTGTCGTCGGGCTCGGCCTGCACATCGGCCAGCCTGGAGCCGAGTTATGTGCTGCGCGCCTTGGGTCGCAGCGACGAGTTGGCCCACAGCAGTCTGCGCATGACCATTGGGCGTTGGAGCACCGAAGAAGAAATCGACTACGCCATCCAGACCATCAAGGAAAACGTGGCCAAGCTGCGCGAACTCTCGCCCCTGTGGGAGATGTACAAGGATGGTATTGACCTGTCCACGATCCAATGGGCGGCGCACTAGATGTGTACCCCCCGCGCCGCGCCTGCGGCGCGTCACCCCCCAGGGGGCGATGCGTTGCGGACCGGCGGAGCCGGATCCGCCGCATCCTTACCTTGGAACCGGGCGTTCGGTGATTGATTGATGTTCGACATTAGGAGTGTTGTATGGCTTACTCAGACAAAGTGGTTGATCACTACGAAAACCCCCGCAATGTGGGTTCGTTCGATAAGAACGACAACGACGTGGGCACCGGCATGGTGGGGGCACCCGCCTGCGGCGACGTGATGAAGCTGCAGATCAAGGTCAACCCGCAGACGGGGGTGATTGAGGACGCGCGCTTCAAAACCTACGGGTGTGGCTCGGCCATTGCCTCGTCCTCGCTGGTGACCGAATGGGTCAAGGGCAAGACACTGGACCAGGCCGCCGCGTTGAAAAACAGCGAAATCGCTGAGGAGTTGGCGTTGCCGCCGGTCAAGATCCACTGCTCCATCTTGGCCGAAGACGCCATCAAGGCGGCGGTGGACGATTACCGCAAGAAGCACTTGAACTGAATCCGCCACCCCCTGCGAGGATTCAGCCACCCCCTGCGCCGCTTCTCGTCTTCCCCCTAGAAGGGGGACCGTGCCTGCAGACCGGCGGAACCGGATCTGCGGCACGCTGGACCTGAGGCACGCTCGCCGGACACACCTTTCTTTTTTTTGCTATGGCCGTCACCATCTCTGAAGCCGCTGCCCGTCACGTCACCCGCTACATCGCCAAGCGGGGTAAGGGGGTGGGTGTGCGTTTGGGAGTCAAAACCACAGGCTGCTCGGGGCTGGCGTACAAGCTGGAGTACGCCGATCTGGTGGCACCCGAGGATGTGGTGTTCGAAGAACACGGAGTTAAGGTCTTGGTGGACCCCAAGAGCATGCCTTATGTCGACGGTACCCAACTCGATTTTGTGCGCGAGGGGCTCAACGAAGGCTTCAAATTCCACAACCCCAACGAGCGCGACCGCTGCGGCTGTGGCGAGTCGTTTCGGGTGTGATGGCGCCGCCCGTGGCCAGTGCCCTCGGCTTGGCGCAAACCGACTTCGAACTGTTCGGTCTGCCGCCGCGCTTCGCGATCGATCGCGCCGATTTGGACTTGCGCTGGAAGACGCTACAAGCCCAGGTGCACCCCGATCGCTTCGCCAGCGCCGACGCGCAGTCGCAACGCCAGGCCATGCAGTGGTCGGTGCGCGTCAACGAGGCGTACCAGCGCCTCAAAGACCCACTCAAACGCGCTGCCTATCTGTGTGAGCTGCACGGCGTGGCCATTGACGCGGAAAGCAACACTGCCATGCCTGCCGACTTTTTGATGCAGCAAATGGCGTGGCGCGAAGCGCTGGAAGACGCCAACACCGCCGGTGCGCTCGACGAATTGGCCGACGAAGTAGCTGGCCACCGGCGCGACGCGGTGCAAGCGTTGCAGCACGCGGCCGACGAGCGCGCCGATTTTGTGGCCCTGGCCCAGCAGGTGCGCGCTCTTATGTTTGTGGAGCGCTTGCGCAGCGAGCTGGAGCAGCGCCGGGACCGCATCGACAATTGACACACGCTGGCCGACAGAGCCGGCGACGCACTGAGCACATCCATGGCACTTTTGCAGATTTCTGAACCCGGGCAATCGCTCGATCCGCACCAGCGGCGCATCGCTGTGGGCATCGACTTGGGCACCACCCATTCGCTCGTCGCCTCGGTGCGCCACGGCGTGGCCGAATGTCTGCCGGACGAGCAGGGTCGGGTGATTCTGCCCAGCGCGGTGCGCTACACCGACGGCGGTAGCGGCCGCCAGATCGGGTTTGACGCGCTGGCCGCGCAGGTGGACGACCCGGCCAACACCGTGGTCTCGGTCAAGCGCCTGATGGGGCGCCGCCGCGACCAGGTGGTGGACGTGGACCATTTGCCGTACGTGGTGGTGGACGAGCAGGGCATGGCCCAGGTGCAGACCACAGCCGGTCTCAAAACCCCCATGGAGGTGAGCGCCGAGATCCTCGCCACCTTGCGTTTTCGCGCCGAGGACACGTTCGACGACGACCTATTTGGTGCGGTCATCACCGTGCCGGCGTACTTCGACGACGCCCAGCGCCAGGCCACCAAAGACGCCGCACAGCTGGCGGGCATTGACGTGCTGCGCCTCATCAACGAGCCCACCGCCGCCGCCATCGCCTACGGCTTGGACAACGCGTCTGAAGGCGTGTACGCGGTGTACGACCTGGGCGGCGGTACCTTCGACATTTCTATTTTGCGACTGACCCAAGGCGTCTTCGAGGTGTTGGCCACCGGTGGCGACTCCGCTTTGGGCGGTGACGACTACGACCAGGCGCTGGCCGCCTGGGTGCTGGGCCAGCACGGGCGCGCCTTGCCCCAGGGGGGAGCCGACAAGGCCCGGCTGTTGCGACAAGCCCGCCACATCAAAGAGACATTGACCAAGGCCGAATCCGCCGACTTTGCCGTGGACCTCAGCGACGGCGCGGTACGCCACACGGTCAAGCGCACCGATTTTGAAGCCTGTACTGCAGCGCTGACACAGCGCACCATTGGCGCGGTGCGCAAGGCCCTGCGCGACGCCGATATGGACAAGGCCGATGTCCAAGGCGTGGTCATGGTGGGCGGCTCCACCCGCATGCCGGTGATTCGGCGCGCGGTGGGGGAGTTTTTTGCTCAAGAGCCACTGGTCAACCTCAACCCGGACGAGGTGGTCGCTTTGGGCGCTGCCATCCAGGCCAATGCGCTGGCGGGCAACAGCCGAGACGGCGAGTTGTTGCTGCTCGACGTGATTCCCTTGTCCCTGGGCATTGAGACCATGGGCGGCTTGGTGGAGCGCATCGTGCCGCGCAACAGCACCATCCCCACCGCCCGCGCCCAAGACTTCACCACCTACCAAGACGGCCAAACCGCCTTGGCCCTGCATGTGGTGCAGGGCGAGCGCGATCTGGTGGCTGACTGCCGCAGCCTGGCGCGTTTCACCTTGCGCGGCATTCCGCCCATGGCCGCCGGTGCGGCGCGTATCCGCGTCACCTTCACGGTGGACGCCGACGGCCTGCTGTCCGTCAGCGCCAGAGAGCAGGGCAGTGGTGTGGAGGCGAAGGTGGATGTGAAGCCGGCCTACGGTCTGTCAGACGAACAGATTGCCGCCA
>CAMBOY010000201.1 GCA_945869245.1 Hydrogenophaga intermedia | reverse complement strand
GGATGAGGGCCACTTTGTCGTCGTAGGTGTTGGCGGTGTCGAGCATGTCGATGCTGATGCTGGACTTCTTGGGCTTGAGCTTGGCCTTGATTTCTTCCAGGGTTTCGCCTTCGCCGATTTGGATCATGCGCATGTCTTCTTCCGACAGTTCGCCGTCCACCGCCGCCTTGGCTTTGTCGCTGATCTCCTCGGCCGGCTTGGCGCCCACACCCAGGGCCTTGAGTACCGGGCGCACCACCACCAGCATAAAGATGATGAACATCAGCGCCAGCAAGCCGCTCTTGAACGCCAGGTGCACATCGTTTTGCAGATACCAGGGGATGGAATCGGTGAGCACCGGCTCTTCAAAGCGCGCCGGCACCACCGACACCACATCGCCACGGGCTGTGTCAAAGCCGATCACGCCTTTGACCAACTCTTGCATGCGAGCAATCTCTTCTGGGGTGTAGGGCACGGTCTTGGGCGCGTCGGGGGCGGCGGCGGCGCCGTCGGCTGGCGGCGGTGCGGGCCGCTCGTTGATCACCACCGCCACACTGGCGCGCTGCACACCACCGGTGGCGCGGCGCTCGTAGCGCACCGAGCGGTCCAGTTCGTAATTGCGGGTAGCGCGGCTGCTGAGCTTGTTGCTTGACTCAGTCTGGCCCTCGCCCGGCGTGGCCTGGGTATTGAGCGTGGCGTTGGGGTTGCCAGGTGGCTGGTTGGTCAGGGCGCCGGGGACACCCACAGCGTCGCGCACCGCCGCGCGGTCTTCGGCCAGCACCTCGGAGCGGGTGCGTGGGCCTTTTTCGCGGTCGTCGTAATTCTCGGTGGTGCTTTCGATCTGGGTGAAGTCCAGCATCAGGTTGACCTGCGAACGCACATTGGCCTCCCCCACCACCGGCGCCAAGATTTGCATGATGCGCGAGCGGTACATCTCTTCGAGCTGCGTTTTGTGCTGGCTTTGTGCCGCCGTGAGACCGAGCTTGAGTTCTGACGCCGATTCGGTCAGCAGATTGCCCACGTTGTCCACCACGGTGACGTGCTCGGGCGCCATATAGGGCACGCTAGACGCCACCAAGTGCACGATGGCCTGCACCTGCGACGGCGCCACCACACGGCCGGCAAATGGCGTGACCACCACCGACGCTTTGGGCGGCGTGCGGTCGCGCACAAAAACACTTTGTTTGGGCGTGGCCAGGTGCACCCGCGCGCCTTGCACCGTACCAATTTGCATAATGCTGCGCGCCTATTCCTGCTCCATGGCCGCATTGACCTTGACTTGCTCCATGAACTGGCTGGTGGTCATGGACGACTGGCCGTTGAGCCCCTCCAACCCCACGGAGCCCGAACGCGGCAGCCCTTGCGAAGCCAAAAACATGCGCGCCTCGTGGTAACGGTCGGACGGCACCGTGAGCTGGCCACTGGTCTGGTCGATCTTGGGCTCGTAGGCCCCGGTTTTGAGCGCTTCGAACGCAGCCTGCTGGTCGGCGTCGCTCAGACCCGGCAACACCGGGCGATGGGGTGTGGCCTGCATCCACGCGTAGACCAGACCAAACACAATCAGCACAAACAACACAATGATGCCGGGCAGGGCGCGGCGCACCGCCGGTTGCTGCAATACCTCGCGCGCCGAGGCGCCCAATCCACCCGAGCCCAAGCGGATCAGGCTGGTGCCGGGCGCGGCACTGGCATTGCCCTGGGTGGCCAAGGCGGTGCCGGTGGCGCTGTTGTTGGCCAGCGCCACGCCCGTAGCACCCGACGGCGTGCTGGCGCCACCGGCTGTGGTGGCCGGCAGATTCGCGCCCCCGGTGGTCATGGGCAAATTGCCTGTGGTCATTGTTGCGGTAGCCATGGTGTTTTACGCTTTCTTGTTCTGTCAGACCGGCATGTTCATCACGTCTTCGTAGGCCTTGAGCACCTTGTTGCGCACCTGCAAAGTGGCTTCAAACGCCAACGACGACTTCTGCATGCCCAGCACCACATCGGTCAGGGGAATGTCCTCGCCGCGGTCGTAGGCGGTGCGCAATTCGCTGGCTTGCATTTGCAAGGCATTGACCTGTTGAACAGCGCCTTTGACCATGCTGGCAAAAACCGGTTTGTCGGCGCTTTGGACACCTTGGATGTCGGCAATGCCCTGACCGTTGGCCTGCGCTTGCACCGAGCGCAGGGTCTGCAACATGGACTGAATGTTCGCGGGGGAGGTGGCTCGTTCAATCATGGACCGGGTCCTCAGGCTTGGAGCGCGTCGCTCAGATCACACACGCCCTGGGCGCGCCACTGGGCAATCTTGTGGCGCAGGGTGCGCGGGCTGATACCCAATATGCGGGCGGCTTCGCTGCGGCTGGGCGCGGTCGCCAGCGCGGCTTGCACCAGGTGCCATTCGCGGTCGCGCACAGCGGTTTGCAAATCGCGGGGCGCGGCACTGGTCGCGGTCGCGCAGACCTCGGGAGCCACGACAGGCTCAGCGCGTGGCACAGCCAGCACCGGGCCGCCCATCCAGGCACCGGCGTCGGCCCAGTCGTCGAACATCAGCTGGGCGGCGTCGACCACGCCATCGGCGCTGAGCACCACCGCGCGGCGCATCACGTTTTCGAGTTCACGCACATTGCCCGGCCAGGCGTATTGGTAGAGCGCGGCCTGGGCCGCCACTGTCAAAGTCCAGCCGATGCCGGGGCAGCGGTGCTGCGACAGAAAATGGTAGGCCAGCGGCACGATGTCCAGCGGGCGCTCGCCCAAGGGAGGCAGACGCAGGCGAAAAGTGGCGATGCGGTAATACAGGTCTTCGCGAAACTGGCGCTCGGCCATGGCCTGGCGCAGGTCGCGGTTGGTGGCGGCGACCACCCGCACATTCACCTGCACACTGTGCGAGCCACCCAGACGCACCACCTGGCGGTCTTGCAGCACACGCAGCAGCTTGGCTTGCAAACCAATCGGCATTTCCCCGATTTCGTCCAAGAACAAGGTGCCGCCATCGGCTTGCTCAAACAGGCCTTTGTGGTCGCGGTGGGCGCCAGTGAAAGCGCCTTTGTCGTGGCCAAAGAGCTGGTCTTCGATCAGGTTCTCGGGCAAGGCGGCGCAGTTGATGGCCACAAACGGCCCGCTGTGGCGGGGCGAGGCTTCGTGCAGCACACGCGCCAAAATCTCTTTGCCCGCGCCGGTGGGGCCCACCAGCAAGGTGGTGACGTCGGCCTGGGCCACGCGTTGCGCCAAGGCCAGCAGTTGCTGGCTCACCGGGTCCACAAACACCGCTTGGCGCACGCCAGCGGCGCGGCCGGGCAGCGCGTCCCGCCGCAGGGCGGGCGCGTGGGCGGACGGGGCGTCGGCGGGTGGTGTCAACAAGGTATTCACGGTCGGGTCCTTTGTGGGAGGCAGACCCTTGATGCAAGCGCCGTGCCATGAGAACCCAAGTGTTGCAAGCGCAAAAAAAGCGGGACATGGCCCGCTTTTGTGAATACCAAAGAACTGTTTTTTTGCTGTTTGCTCGCCGATTTCCCGACAGGCCTTTTGCGGGTGGACGGAGTGCCGACGCAGCGCTGCCGACAGCGCCTGTGTCAGCGCGCCAAGCAGTTGCGGTAGCCGGTTTTCAGGCAGGCCTGGGCTTGCTCGCGTGCCTGGGCGATCTCCTTGCGGTCGAGTTTGTACGAGGCGTAGTCGCGCACCAGCGAGGCGTCGTTGCTGCCGTTGGTGTGGGCCAGATCGGCCCAAACGTGGGCTTTGTACGGCTCGGGCTTGCCGTGGTCGCCGCCCAGATAAATGAGCGCACTCATGAGTTGTCCACCCACATGGCCTTGCAAGGCGGCCTTGTGGAACCACTCCAGTCCGGCGCGCGAGTCCGGCGGTGTGCCGTGGCCTTCGTGCAAGGCCAGACCCAACATGTACTGGGCGTCGGCCAAGTCTTGGCGCGCAGCCTGCCGAAACCACCCCAGGGCTTCGCGCTTGTTGAGCTCCACGCCATAGCCATAAAAATACAAGGTGCCGATGTTGAACTGGGCTTGCGGCAGGTTCTGTGCGGCGGCTTTGCGGTACCAGGCCATGGCCTCGACATAGCTTTGCCCCACACCCAGCCCGTGCTCGTACAGATAGCCGATATTGGCTTGTGCCATGGGGTGCCCCTTGTCGGCTTCGGCGCGCCAGCTGCGCATGGCAATGGCGTAGTGGCCGCGCTCGAGCGCCCGCACGCCGTTGGTGACGCCTTCATTGGGCGCAGCCCATTGCCGGGCGGCTGGTGCGTTGGCAGCTGCTGGTGCAGCAGGCGCTGCGGGCGCCGGGGCTTGGGACTGGGCCGCCCAACTGGCGGCGCCCAGCAGCAGCGCGCACACGGTGCGTGTGAGGTGTTGGATGGTGGACATAGTGAGCTCCCTGGATGGCGCGCCGCGCCCGCTCAGCCCGGCGGGCTGCGCAGCGTGGATTTGGGTGAAAAGCCGCGGCACGGCGTGCCGTCGGCGCGCAGCACCTCAATGGCGGGCAAGATGCGCGACTCAATGCCCATGAGGCGACAGGCGTAGGGCGTCTGGCGGTGGTAGCTCATGCCGAAATGCCGGCACTGCCAGCAACGGGGGGCCGTGGCTGGATCGGGCTGGGGCTTGATGAGGGTCTGCATGGCTCACTTCCAGCCGCGCGGATCGCCCGCCACCCGGTTGCGCCGGCGCACCCGGCGCACCGGCACCGCGCTGTCGTCGCTGTCTGCGTGCTCACCGGCTTGGCGCTGATCGCGGCGGTACTCGTACACACGCCAGGCCAAGTAGCCCAGAAACGCCAAGGCAAACAGGTCGCCCACCAGGGTGCTGTAGTCGATATCGGATGGCAGGCTCCACTCGGGCTTGGACCAGAGCAAAGCCATCAAGGCGCCAGCCACAATCAAGAAAGGACGGATGGTGCGACACACCTTGCAACCGCCGCCGGCCGAGACCTGCTGAAGAATGCTGCGCTTTTTCATAAAAGATGAGAACCGCCAAAGAAGTCGTAGATTCTGTCAAATTGCAGTGATTTTGTCAGTTTATCCTTGCAACAGCTTCAATACCGACTGCTGATCCATATTGGCCTGGGCCAACACGGCGGTCGCGGCCTGTTGAATGATCTGGGTGCGCGCCAATTCGCTGCTGGCTTTGGCGTAGTCGGCGTCCAGGATGCGGCTGCGCGACTCGCTGGTGTTGCGTGAAATGCTGGTCAGGTTGTCGCCGGCGTAGGTCAGGCGGTTCATGGTGGCGCCGAAATGGGCGCGCTCGTCGTTCAAGGCATTGATGGCCGCATCGAGTCGGCCAATCGCGGTATTGGCCGATTCGGAGTCGATGATCGCGGTGTCGTTGAGCTGGGCGTCGCCCGAGAACACCTCGTGGCCATCGGGCACCACGGTGTCCAAGATGTTGCCGTCGGCGTCGGCGGGAATCGAGAAGTCTTTGAGCGAAATGGTGATGGTTTGGTCGGCGTTGGCGCCCACTTGAAACACCACCCGGCGCGCCACGTCCACGCCGCCCGATTCCACCGCGGTGCCAATGGCCACCTCGGGGTCGGTGGCGTTGTTGAGCACGTTCATGCCGTTCCACTGGGTGGTTTTGGACACCCGGTTGATTTCCTGCATCAGCTGCACGTACTCCAGGTTGAGCGACTGGCGGTCGTTACTGGTGTTGGTGTCGTTGGCGGACTGCACCGCGAGTTCTCGCATGCGCTGCATCATGTTGGTGACCTCCACCAAGGCGCCTTCGGTGGTCTGCAGCAGCGAGATGCCGTCGTTGGCATTGCGCACCGCTTGGTCCAGGCCCCGAATCTGTGCCGTCATGCGCGAGGAGATCGCCAGGCCGGCGGCGTCGTCTTT
>CAMBOY010000200.1 GCA_945869245.1 Hydrogenophaga intermedia | reverse complement strand
CAAAGTACTGCGCAAAACGGTCGGCGTCGATGGTGGCGGAGGTGACAATGAGCTTCAAGTCGGGTCGGCGCGGCAGCAACTGGCGCAGATAACCCAACAAAAAGTCGATGTTGAGGCTGCGTTCGTGGGCCTCGTCGATGATGATCGTGTCGTAGCCGCGCAGCTCCGGGTCGGTCTGGGTTTCGGCCAGCAAAATGCCGTCGGTCATCAGCTTGACCGATGCGCCTTTGGACAAGCGGTCCTGGAAGCGCACTTTGTAGCCCACCACATCGCCGAGCGGGGTGTGCAGTTCGTCGGCGATGCGTTTGGCCACGCTGCTGGCGGCGATGCGCCGAGGCTGGGTGTGGCCAATCAGCTGCGGGCGCTGGCCCGGGCGCGCGTTACAGGCGCCACGCCCCATGGCCAGGGCGATTTTGGGCAGCTGGGTGGTTTTGCCCGAACCGGTTTCGCCACAGATGATCACCACCTGGTGCGCGCGGATGGCGGCTTCGATCTCCTCTCGGCGCGCCGAGACGGGGAGGTTGTCAGGGAACTCGATGCGCAGTGGCGCAGCGGGTGCAGAAGCGGCCTGCGGTGGTAGGTCGGATTTGACAGGTTCAGTCACCGCGTTATTATCGCCGCACAGGTTTATGTGCTACACATGTTTCTGTGAGCCGCATAGGAGGCTGTCGTGACCAATCTCACCATCTCTGTCGACGAGGCGCTGGTGCGCCAGGCCCGGGTGCGGGCCATCCAAGAAGGCACCTCGGTCAGCGCCAAAGTGCGCGAGTTCTTGGCCGCCTACGCCCAAGGCGGGCAAACACCGCAGGTGGCGGCCCAATCCTTTCTGGACGCCGCCCGCCACAGCCGCGCCAACAGCAGCGCTCGACCTTGGAGCCGGGCAGACGCCCATGAGCGCCCGTACCCCAGCGAACCCGCATGATTTGTTTTTTCGACACCAATGTGCTGGTGTATTGCATGGACTCAGGCGACCCTGTGCGTCAGGCCTGCGCCATCGAACGCCTCGCCCGCGCCTGCGAACACGACACGGTGGTGCTGAGTGTCCAGGTGCTGCAAGAGTTCTACGCCATCACCACCCGCAAACTGCAGCCTGCTCTGTCGCCCGCAGAGGCCCAAGCCCAGATAGAGCGACTGGCCAGCTTTGAGGTGGTGGGCAGTTCGGCCCGCAGCGTGATCGAGGCCACCCGCTTGGCTGAGCGCCACCGGCTGCAGTGGTGGGACGCACTGATTTTGGAAGCGGCCCTGCGCGCCCAAGCCGACGTGCTGGTGACCGAAGACGGACAGCACGGCCAACGCTTTGGCAAGCTGACGGTAGAAAATCCCTTTCTTTGATGGCCCATAACGCCCCCGATATGTCCAACGTTTTTAACTTTACCTTTGTGCCCTGGTTCCGCTCGGTGGCGCCCTACATCCACAAGCACCGCGGCAACACCTTGGTGGTGGGCATAGCCGGCGAAGCCATTGAGGCGGGCAAGCTGCAGAACGTGGCGCAAGACTTGGCCCTGCTGCAAAGCATGGGGGTGAAGGTGGTGCTGGTGCACGGCTTTCGACCGCAAGTGAACGAACAGTTGCGCATCAAAGGCCACGAGGCCAAGTATTCCCATGGCATGCGCATCACCGATGCTGTGGCGCTGGACTGCGCCCAAGAAGCCGCTGGCCAGCTGCGCTACGAGATCGAAGCCGCGTTCAGCCAAGGCCTGCCCAACACGCCCATGGCCGGCGCCACGGTGCGGGTGATTTCGGGCAACTTCATCTCGGCGCGGCCCGTGGGTCTCATTGACGGGGTGGACTTTATGCACTCCGGACTGGTGCGCAAGGTGGACACCGACGGCATTCAGCGCACACTCGACATGGGCGCCATGGTGCTGCTGTCGCCGTTTGGTTTCTCGCCCACGGGCGAGGCCTTTAACCTGAGCATGGAAGACGTGGCCACCTCGGTGGCGATTGCCTTGCAAGCCGACAAGCTGATTTTCTTGAGCGAGATCCCTGGCATTCGGGTAGATCCACAAGACGCTGAGAGCGACATCGACACCGAGCTGCCCTTGGCCGATGCCAAGCGCCTGCTCGCCAGCCTGCCCTTGCCCAACCAGCCCACAGACACCGCGTTTTATCTGCAGCATTGCATCCGCGCTTGCGAAGGCGGGGTAGAACGCAGCCACATCCTGCCCTTTGCGGTGGACGGCTGCCTGCTGCTGGAGGTCTACACCCACGACGGCATTGGCACCATGGTGGTGGACGAAAAGTTAGAGAGCGTGCGCGAGGCCACCATGGACGATGTGGGCGGCATCTTGGCGCTGATCGAGCCGTTCGAAAAAGACGGCACCTTGGTCAAACGCGACCGCACCGGCATCGAGCGCGACGCCGGCAACTACACCATCATCGAGCACGATGGTGTGATTTTTGGCTGTGCCGCGCTCTACCCCTACCCCGAAGAGCGCACCGGTGAAATGGCGGCACTCACCGTTTCGCCCCACAGCCAGAGCCAGGGCGACGGCGAGCGTCTGCTCAAACGCATCGAGGCGCGTGCCAAGGCGCAAGGCCTGCAAAGCATTTTTGTGCTCACCACCCGCACCATGCATTGGTTCATCAAACGCGGTTTTGTGCAGGTCAATCCCGACTGGCTGCCTGAGGCGCGCAAGCGCAAATACAACTGGGACCGGCGCAGTCAGGTGCTGGTGAAAAAGCTGTAACGGCGAGCGCTTTCGACCCACTCGAACAGGCGTATAACCGGGCTTTTGACAGGAGGATTCATGCCCCGCGCCAGCACCCCAACAACACCCGTCACCCCAGCACCCGCTAGGGCGCGCCGCGCACCCGCCAAAACGGCGAAGCCTGTGCTCGCCAGCACGGCCCGCGCAACGCGCGCCAGCGCTGCAGCCACCACCCAAGCCACCACGACGACGCCGTTGATCGACGCGGTGGTGCGCAAACGCAGCAATGCGCGCCGCGCAGCAGCGGTGGCCGCTGCCAGCAACGCCGGCAGCGACGCGGTGGAAGCTTTGCTGTCGGGCGCATCGCCCGACGACGCCAAATCGATCCGCCGGGCCCTGCGCGACAAAGAGCGCGTGAGCCACAAGGTGGTGACGCAACACCCCGACGAGGTGTTGGCCACCGACTGGCGCAGCGGCGGCTACCCCTACAAAAACCTGATGGCGCGCAAGACCTACGAAGAGCAGAAATACCTGCTGCAGGTCGAATTGCTCACGCTGCAGGCCTGGGTCAAAGAGAACAAACAACGCGTGGTGATCCTGTTTGAAGGGCGCGACGCAGCCGGCAAAGGTGGCGCCATCAAACGCTTCATGGAGCACCTGAACCCCCGGGGTGCGCGGGTGGTGGCGTTGGAAAAGCCGACCGAGGTGGAGCGCGGTCAGTGGTACTTTCAGCGCTATGTGCAGCACCTGCCCACGGCGGGCGAGATCGCGCTGTTTGACCGCAGTTGGTACAACCGCGCCGGTGTGGAACGGGTCATGGGTTTTTGCAGCCAGTCCGAATACGAGGAATTCATGCGCCAGGCGCCCGAATTTGAGCGCCACCTGGTGCGCAGCGGTGTGCACCTGATCAAGTTCTGGTTTTCGGTCAGCCGCGAAGAGCAGCGCCGCCGCTTCAAAGAACGCAAGACCCATCCGCTCAAACAATGGAAGCTCAGCCCTATCGACATGGCCTCACTCGACAAATGGGACGACTACACCAAGGCCAAAGAGGCGATGTTTTTTGAGACCGACACAGCGGACTCGCCCTGGACAGTGATCAAAAGCGACTGCAAAAAACGCGCTCGGCTCAACGCCATGCGCTATGTGCTGCAAAAACTGCCGTACAAGGCCAAAGACGCCAAGAACATTGGCACGCTCGACAACCTGATTGTGGGCCGCGCCCATGTGGTGTACGAGCGGGGCGAACGCCCCGGTGGCTTGGCCATTTTGTGATGGCGGTTGTGACGCGGGGCCTAAGCCTTGCGCCACATCAGTGCCAGAGCCAGCGCCACACAGGTCGCAAACCACACAAACGACCAGTTGGCGATGGTCAGACCCAAAAAGGTCCAGTCCACCTTGGAGCAGTCGCCGCTGCCCTTAAAAATCATGGGAATGGCGCGCCGGAGCGGGAACGACTCGATCATGCCGTAGAAGTCGCGACCGCAGCTCATCACCTCAGGCGGATTCCACTGCAGCCAGCTCTGGCGCGCTGCCACAAACGCGCCAAACCCCGCCTTGAGCACCAGCAGAACCAACACCAGCTTGTGCCCGCGGCCGGTGATCAGCCAGCCGCCAAGAGCGGCCAGCAGCGCCACAGCGATCAGCGCATAACGCTGCACGATGCACATTGGGCAAGGCTCCAGGCCCTGGCCATGTTGCAGATACAGACCAAAAGCCAGCATGCCCACGCAGACCAGGGCCAAGGTTTTCAGGACAACAACAGTCGAAGGTAAAGATTGCATGAACGAGAGTGTGCCAAAGATAGACCGCTGGGTGGAATCCGCGCTGCACCAAATAGTTTCCCAGCCCGGGCACAATCGGCCTTGTTTCATTCATTTTTTATCCGTCGAGGACAGCAATGGCACGCATGGTTCAATGCATCAAACTGGGCACAGAAGCCGAAGGTTTGGACTTCCCCCCCTACCCCGGTGAGCTGGGCAAAAAGATTTTTGAACAGGTGAGCAAAGAAGCCTGGGCCGCCTGGCTCAAACACCAGACCATGCTGCTCAACGAAAACCGCCTCAACCTAGCCGACGCGCGCGCGCGCCAATACCTGGCGCGGCAAATGGAAAAACACTTCTTCGGCGAAGGCGCCGACCAAGCCGCCGGCTTTGTGCCGCCCAGCGCCTGACGCGACACATGGGTGCCGACGGCCGCCACGCACTGGTGCTGGGCGCCGGTTTGGCCGGCGCGGCTGTGTGCAGTGCCCTGAGCGCGCGTGGCTGGCGTCTGACGGTGCTGGACGCGGCCGATGGGCCCGCCGCAGGGGCGTCGGCCTTGCCTGTGGGCATGCTCAGCCCCCATGTCACACGCAATCCAACCGCCTTGTCGCGCCTATCGGCCGTGGGTGTGGCCGCCATGCGCGCCGAGCTGCAGCGCCTGGTGCCACCCGGCGCGGGTTGGCTCGACGGTGAGGTCGACAACCGCGGGCACGATGCGGGCCGCTGGCCTGCCGCGCGGGTGCGCCCTGCAGCCCTGGTGCAGGCCTGGCTGCACCAGGCGCACTCCACGGGCCTGCTGACATGCCAGTGGGGAGCGCGTGTGGCCGCAATCCACCAGGCCGACGGCCAGTGGCAAGCATTGGACGCCGACCGACGCCGGCTGGCCGAAGCGCGCGCTGTGGTGCTGTGTGGCGCCTGGGGCAGCCACGCCCTGTTGCACGCCAGCGGCTTGGCCAGCGACACCGCCTTGCCGCTGCGACCGGTGCAAGGGCAACTGAGTTTGGGGCCGCTCGATGACGCACCCGACGCCGCACGACCACAACGCGACAGCGGCGTGTTTGTGCCCGAATACACCGACAGCGGGCTGGCTCCCGCTTGGCCCACCCGGGTGTGGGCCATGGGCTCCACCTACGACCGGGGCCTGGCGGACACCGAGGTCACGCTCGAGCGCCACCAGCGCAACGCCGACAGTCTGCAGGCGCTGTGTGCCCGCGCCGCCGAACGCATGGAGCGCCAGCGACAGGCGGGTCACTTGCTGGGTTGGGCTGGAGTGCGCTGCGCCTCGCTCGACCGCCTGCCTCTGGCCGGCGCCTGGGTGGACGAAGTCGCGCTGGCCCACACCCTGCAACGCCCCCGGCGCGGCAAGCTGCCCCTGGCCGAGGTAC
>CAMBOY010000199.1 GCA_945869245.1 Hydrogenophaga intermedia | reverse complement strand
CGTTCCACACCACCATGTAGCCCACAAAACAGGCCAACACAAACACCGTGAAGTGCGACAAGAAATCGGCCGGGGCGTAGGCGCCAACGAGCACAAACAGCACCGCCGTGACAGCCGCCACACCGAGCAACTTGCCCACCGGCATGGGGCCCGAGGGCTCGCCGTGGCCGTGGCCTTTTTTGGCGGCGGGCGCAGCAGCGGGTTTGGCGGCGGGCTTGGGTGCCGCTGCCAAAGGCGGTGCAGGCCAGGTGACCTCGCCGTTCTTGATGACAGTCAGGCCCCGGATCGCGTCGTCTTCCATGTTGACGTTGATCACGCCGTCTTTGGTCTTGCACAGCTCTTCCGTCAAGCGGAACAAGTTGGTGCCGTACAGCGTGGACGACTGCAGCGCCATGCGCGAGGCCAAGTCGGTGTAGCCCACAATGGTCACACCGTGTTTGACCACGGCTTTGCCGGGCTCGGTCAGTTCGCAGTTGCCACCTTGCTCGGCGGCCATGTCCACGATCACGCTGCCGGGCTTCATGCTCTGCACCATCTCGGCCGTGATCAGCTTGGGCGCAGGCTTGCCCGGAATCAGCGCGGTGGTGATGATGATGTCGCACTCTTTGGCCTGCTGCGCGTACATGGCGCGCTGCGCGGCCTGGAAGCCTTCGCTCATGACCTTGGCGTAACCGCCGCCGCCCGAGCCTTCTTCTTCATAGTCCACTTTGACGAACTCGCCACCGAGCGAGACCACTTGGTCGGCCACTTCGGCGCGGGTGTCGTTGGCGCGCACAATGGCGCCCAGGCTGGCGGCCGCGCCAATGGCGGCCAGACCGGCCACACCGGCCCCGGCGATGAACACCTTGGCCGGCGGCACCTTGCCCGCAGCGGTGATTTGGCCGTTGAAGAAACGACCAAAGGCGTTGGCGGCCTCGACCACGGCGCGGTAGCCGCTGACGCCGGCCATGGAGGTCAGCGCGTCCATTTTTTGCGCGCGGCTGAGCGTGCGCGGCAGACAGTCGATGGCCAGCACCGTGACCTGTTTGGCCGCCAGTTGTTGCATCAACTCCGGGTGCTGCGCGGGCCAGACAAAACCGATCAGGGTTTGGCCAGGGTGCATCAGCGCCACTTCGTCCGCGGTGGGCGGGCGCACTTTGAACACGATGTCGCTGCCACTCCACAGCGCGGCGGCGTCGGTGGCGATGGTCGCACCCGCATCCACATAGGCCTGGTCGGACAAATCGGCCCGCTCACCGGCGCCTGTTTCCACCACCACCACAAAACCCAGCTTGCTGAGCTTGACCACCACATCGGGTACGGTGGCCACGCGCTTCTCGCCGGGGAAAATTTCGCGCGGCACGCCAATGCGCTGCGGCGTGACGGCGTTATCGCCTGTTTGCATGAATGTCTCCTCGCTCAATGCACAAAAAAGAAGTAATAAGTCAGCTTAACCGATGCGCGCGTTTTCCCTGAGAGGGCAAGCCCTGTCGCAAATGGCGACAAGAAACATCAGTGGTTACTGATATTTAACACGAAAGCCCCCCCGTCGCTGCTGACAGCATCGCGCAGCACCGACCGTGTCGATAATGCCGCCATGAACACCCGATGGAAACCCAGTGCCACCGTGGCTGCCATCATCGCGCGCGACGGCCGCTACTTGCTGGTGGAAGAAGAAACACCCGAAGGCCTGCGCCTGAACAACCCGGCCGGCCACCTCGACCCTGGCGAAAGCCCGGCCCAAGGTGCTGCGCGCGAAGCGCTGGAAGAAACCGCGCACCACTTTGTGCCCACCGCACTATTGGGGGTGTATCTGTCGCGCTTTCAGCGCCCCGCCACGGGCGAAGACGTGACCTTTTTGCGTTTTGCCTTTCTTGGGGAGTTGGGCGCTTTGGAGGCCGACCGCGCACTGGACACCGGCATTGTGCGCACGGTGTGGATGACACCCGACGAGATCCGCGCCAGCGCCGAGCGCCACCGCAGCCCGCTGGTGCTGCGCTGCATGCAAGACCACCTGGCCGGCCGGCGTTATCCGCTGGAGCTGATCGCCACCGATCTGTCGGTACTGGAGCTGAAGTAAGCGCGCGCTGCGCCGGCCATCAGTCGGCGCCCGGCACCCGGCCGCGCCCCTGCTTGATTTGCGCGCGGCTGGCCTTGCCGGCCAAGCGGCGCTGCTGCGAGGCGCGGGTGGGCCGGGTGGCTTTGCGGGCTTTGGGCAGGGTGGCCACGCTGTCGACCAAGGCCTGCAGACGCTCCAGCGCCTCGGCCTTGTTCTGCTCCAGGCTGCGGCTGGTTTGGGCTTTGATGACCACCACCCCTTCGGTGGTGATGCGCTGGTCGCTCAAGGCGAGCAGGCGCTGTTTGATCTCGTCGGGCAGGGACGAGGCGTGCACCGCAAAACGCAGGTGCACCGCGTTGGACACCTTGTTCACGTTTTGCCCGCCCGCGCCCTGGGCGCGGATGGCGGTGAACTCGACTTCAGCGGGATCGACAAGCCACATGGTGCGCCACAGTGTGCCACGCGGCGGGCGCCTTCACACCCGGGCCACTCAAGCCGCGCGCCACACACACCCGTCCATCGACAACACGCCGTAGCGCATGCCGCCGTCGATGTGCTCGGGCGCGCTGTGCTCACCCGCCGCCCCGGCCGCCACCAGCAGCGGCCACAGGTGTTCGGCCGTGGGGTGGGCGCGGGCCGCGTGCGGCGCCAGCGCCATCACCCGCTGCAAGCTGGCGTGGTCGCGGCGCCCCACGGTGTCGCGCACCCAAGCCACAAAGGCTTGGGCGTACGTCTCAGACTGGGCGTCCGGGTCGTCAAAACGCACTTCGTACAGGTTGTGCGTCAGGCTGCCCGAGCCGACGATCAACACGCCCTCGTCGGCCAGCGGCGCCAGCGCTTGGCCATAGGCGTAGGCTGCCGAGCCGTCGAGCCGGGCGGGCAGCGACACCTGAAACACCGGCACATCGGCGTCCGCAAACAAATAGCGCAGCGGTACCCAGGCGCCGTGGTCCAGGCCCCATTGCGCGTCCGCCTCGGCGTTGTGCCCGGCGGCGCGCAACAGTTCGATGGCGCGCTGCGCCACCTCAGGCGCGCCGGGCGCGGGGTATTGCAGCTGATAGAGCGCGGGCGGAAAACCGCCAAAGTCGTGGATGGTCTCGGGCCGCTCGGTGGTGGCCACACGCGGCTCGCGCGTGGTCCAGTGCGGCGACACCACCAACACGGCTTTGGGGCGCGGCAGCGACTGGCCCAAGGCGCTCAAGGCCGGCCCGGCCTGGCCGGGATCGATGGCGAAGGTGGGTGAACCGTGAGAGACGAAGAGGGTGGGCAAGCGGGACATAAGGGGCTTTCACGCAGCCGCTGGTGCGGCCATACAAGGACTGTACGGCGTGGGATCGGAAGTGGTGTTCTGCCGATTTGCAGCCTGGGTTGAAAAGTATTGAGCGTGGCGGTGACCGAACAACAGCACGCTACCTGGCCAACACATACCCGGTGCTGCGGCCACCGCCTTCGAGTTTGTGCAGCACGCCCCGCGCCAGCAGGTCGTTGATATCGCGCAGCGCGGTGTCGGCCGAGCATTTGCCGATGGCAGCCCATTTGGCATTGGTGAGCTTGCCTTGCATGCCGTCCAGCACATGGTTCAACACCAGCGTTTGACGCGCGTTCATGGGCGTGCCCGCCCAGCGCTGCCAAAACTGGGCTTTGTCCAGCACGCCTTCCAGCAGGCCATCGGCGCCCTGCACGGCGCGCAGCAGGCAATCCAAAAACCACGCCAGCCACGGCGTCACGTCCAGCGTGCCGCGTTGGGTGGTTTCCAGTTGCTCGTAATACGGTTTGCGCTCGCGCTGTATTTGGGCGCTGAGGCTGTAAAAGCGTTGCGCTGGATCAAGCCCCCACGCTCCGCCGCTGCGCGGGTCGCTGCCCCCCGTGGGGGCGCTCAAGGCTTCTGCACGCGCCAGCGCCATGTCGCCCACGGCGCGGCTGATGCGACCGTTGCCGTCGTCAAACGGGTGCAAAGTAACCAACCAAAGATGGGCCAGGCCGGCGTGAATCAGGGCGTCGCCCACAGGGCCTGCGTTGAACCACTGCAGAAAGACGGCGGTTTCTGCAGGCAGCACGGCGGCGGGCGGTGCCTGGTAGTGCACTTTTTCTCGGCCCACAGGGCCGGACACCACCTGCATGGGGCCGGCTGCGTCGTTGCGCCACGCGCCCACCTGGATGCGCACATGCCCGCTGTAGCCGGTGGGAAACAGCGCCGCGTGCCAGCCAAACAAGCGTTCGGCGGTGAGCGGCTTGGCGTGGTGCTGGGTGGCGTCAAGCACCATGTCCACCACGCCGTCTACCCGGCGGTCAGCGGGCGCCAACGCGCCAATGTCCACGCCCAGCCGCCTGGCGATGGACGAACGCACGGCGTCGAGGTTGAGCGCCTCGCCCTCGATGGCGCTGGTGGTCATGACTTCTTGCGTCAGGGCTTGCAGCGCGGCGTGGTCGCGCTGGGCCAGCCCCAGCTCGGCCATGCGGCCCGCCAGGTGGCCTTGGGCGCGGTGCACCTGGGCCAGCGCCGGGGCCAGCACGGCGGCGTCATAGCGCCACTGCGGCCAGTCGGCGCGCTGCCAGACGTAGGTGCGGCGACGTGGGGGCTTGTCGATAAACATGCGGCGATTGTGCCCCACATTCACCGCATTTAGTGCGGTGAATACAGCGACTATTCACCGCAACCCCATCGCTTGCGGCCCAACAGCCGCTGGGATAATCCGCCCATGGCAAACAAACAACGTGTGGTGGTCGGCTTGAGCGGGGGCGTGGACTCTGCGGTCAGTGCGCACCTGCTCAAACAACAGGGCTATGAAGTCATCGGCATCTTCATGAAAAACTGGGAAGACGATGACGACAGCGAGTTTTGCTCTAGCCGGCAAGACTGGCTGGACGCGGCGTCGGTGGCCGATGTGATTGGCATCGACATCGAGCATGTGAACTTTGCTGCCGAATACAAGGACCGCGTGTTCGCCGAGTTTTTGCGCGAATACCAAGCTGGGCGCACGCCCAACCCCGACATCCTGTGCAACGCCGAGATCAAGTTCAAGGCCTTCCTGGACCACGCCATGCGCCTGGGCGCTGAAAAGATTGCCACCGGGCACTACGCCCGCGTGCGGCTGAACGAAACGACCGGCCTGCACGAACTGCTCAAAGGCCTGGACCCACTGAAAGACCAGAGCTATTTTCTGCATCGCCTGAACCAGGCGCAGCTGAGAAAAACGCTGTTTCCGGTGGGTGAGCTGCCCAAGACCGAGGTGCGCCGCATCGCCGCCGAGATTGGCCTGCCCAACGCCAAAAAGAAGGACAGCACCGGCATTTGTTTTATTGGCGAGCGGCCGTTTCGCGACTTTTTGAACCGCTACATCGCCAAAGAGCCCGGCCCCATCAAAGACCCAACGGGCCGCACCATCGGCCAGCATGTGGGCCTGAGCTTTTACACCCTGGGCCAACGCCAGGGGCTGGGCATTGGCGGCGTCAAAGCCAAGGGCGCGCAAAAAGGCGGCAGCGAACACGAGCCCTGGTTTGTGGCGCGCAAAGACGTGGAGAAAAACAGCTTGTGGGTGGTGCAGGGCCACGACCACCCCTGGCTGCTGGCGCCCAGCCTGCGCGCCGAAGACCTGAGCTGGGTGGCCGGTGCGCCGCCCGCGCGCAGCGACATCGCCGCCAAAACCCGCTACCGCCAGGCGGATGCGCCCTGCACGTTGGCGCTAGAGGCCAGCGGCATCACCCTGCGCTTTGCCGATGCGCAATGGGCCGTGACGCCCGGGCAAAGCGCAGTGCTGTACGACGGGGAGGTGTGTTTGGGCGGTGGGGTGATCCACACCGAGGCGGCGAACGC
>CAMBOY010000198.1 GCA_945869245.1 Hydrogenophaga intermedia | reverse complement strand
TGCGCGCCATGATCGTGGACAGTTGGTTCGACACCTATGTGGGTGTCGTGATGCTGGTGCGTGTGGTCGATGGCCGTCTGCGCAAGGGCGAGCGCTTCAAGATGATGGCGACCAACACGGTCTACAACGCCGACAACCTGGGCGTGTTCACACCAGCCAACGAGCCGCGTGAATCGCTCGAAGCGGGCGAGGTGGGTTTCATCATTGCGGGCATCAAAGAGTTGCAGGCGGCCAAGGTGGGCGACACCATCACGCTGGAGAAAAAGCTGCCCAACAACCTGGGTCCGGCCGAGGCGCCGCTGCCTGGCTTCAAGGAGGTTCAGCCGCAGGTGTTTGCCGGCCTCTACCCGACCGAGGCCAGCGAATACGACTCGCTGCGCGACGCGCTGGAAAAGCTCAAGCTCAACGACGCCGCGCTGCATTACGAACCCGAGGTATCGCAGGCGTTGGGCTTTGGCTTTCGCTGCGGCTTCCTGGGTCTGCTGCACATGGAAATTGTGCAAGAGCGGCTGGAGCGCGAATTTGACCAAGACCTGATCACCACCGCGCCCAGCGTGGTCTACCAGGTGGTCAAGGGCGATGGCGAAGTGATCCAGGTGGAGAACCCGTCCAAGATGCCCGATATCGGGCGCATCCAGGAAATCCGCGAACCCATTGTCACGGTGCATTTGTACATGCCCCAGGACTATGTGGGTGCGGTCATGACTTTGGCCAACCAAAAGCGTGGCATGCAGATCAATATGGCCTACCACGGCAAGCAGGTCATGCTGACCTACGACATGCCCTTGGGTGAGATCGTGCTGGATTTCTTCGACAAGCTCAAGTCGGTCAGCCGTGGCTACGCGTCGATGGACTACGAGTTCAAAGAGTACCGCGCCTCCGACGTGGTCAAGGTCGACATCTTGCTCAACACCGAGAAGGTCGATGCGTTGTCCATCATCGTGCACCGCAGCCAGTCGCAGTACCGGGGCCGGGCGGTGGCCGCCAAGATGCGCGAGATCATCAGCCGCCAGCAGTTTGACGTCGCCATTCAGGCCGCCATTGGCGGCAACATCATTGCGCGAGAGACCATCAAGGCTCTGCGCAAAAACGTGCTGGCCAAATGTTATGGCGGTGACATCACCCGCAAGCGCAAACTGCTGGAAAAGCAGAAGGCGGGTAAGAAACGCATGAAGCAAATTGGCTCGGTCGAAGTGCCGCAAGAAGCCTTCTTGGCCATCTTGCAAGTGGAGGATTGATGCAATACACCATGAGTGGTCTGACGGGCTTGGTCCTGGCGGCGTTTGGCGGCTATGCCGTGGCTTGGTATGTCGGTGCTGTAGAGGGCAACTTCTCGGTCCTCATGTTGCTGGCCACGGTGGTCACGGGTTTGTATTGGCTGGCCGAACGGCTCTATTTTTGGCCCCGTCGACAACGTGCGGCAGCACAGTGGCTGCAGGCCCACGAGTCGCGCCAGCAAACATTGGCTACCCAAGGCATCCAGGGCGACGGCGCCATCGACGCCGAGGAGACGCGCCAGCGTTTGTTGCAGCAGCCTTGGTGGTTGGACTGGACCGCTGGGCTGTTTCCGGTGATTTTGGCGGTGTTTGTTTTGCGTTCGTTCTTTTTTGAGCCCTTCAAGATTCCGTCTGGCTCCATGATTCCGACCTTGCGGATCGGCGACCTGATTTTGGTCAACAAGTTTCACTATGGCGTGCGCCTGCCGGTGGTGCACACCAAAATCATCGACAACAACGAACCGCAGCGCGGCGATGTGATGGTGTTTCGCTATCCGCCGCAGCCCAATCTCGATTACATCAAGCGCGTGGTGGCGGTGCCGGGCGATGAGGTGGCTTACTTGGGCAAACAACTGAGCGTCAATGGGCAACCCGTGCCGCGTACGCCAGAGGCCGACTTCTACGACAAAGACACCCTGAGCTATAGCAAGCAGTTTCGCGAAGAGTTGGGTGGCAAGGTGTACCGCACCCTCAACGACAACGAGCGGCCCGCTTTTGTGCCGGGCGCGTCGGAGTTTCCGTTTCGCGACCAGTGCCGATACACTGTCGAAGGTGTGATCTGCACAGTGCCTGAGGGTCACTATTTCATGATGGGGGACAACCGCGACAACTCGCTGGACTCCCGGTTTTGGGGTTTTGTGCCCGAGTCCCACATCGTCGGCAAAGCCTTTGTGGTGTGGATGAATTTTGGCGACCTCGGGCGCATAGGTACTTTCGAGTGAGTCTCGACAGCCAAGGAGTGGCCCATGCAAAGCGAACGCGGCGGATCACTGTTGCAGACCCTGTTCAATCTGGTGGTGCTGGCTTACGTGGTCCTGCTGGGCGTGCGGGTGGCCCCAGCGCTGATCGAGTACGGCGCGGTCAGCAAGGCCGTGGCACGCGCTGCCACGCTCAGCAGCGAAGAGCAGGCGCGGCAGGTGTTCGATGCAGAGGCCACCTTGCGTGGTGTGTCCAGCGTGCGTGGCAGCGATCTGCGGATCGAATCCACCGGGGACCGCACGCTGCGCATCAGCTACGCCTACGAGCGCGAGTTCGCCTTGTTGGGGCCGGCCTACCTGACCCTGCGTTTTCGGGGTCAGTCTTTCTGAGCGCAGAGGCCTGCTTGCCCACCGCAGCAGGCGCACGGGTCTGCGCTCACAGCGAAATGGTTTGGCATGCAGTTTGATTTGGACGATTTTCAGCGCCGCCTGGGGCACCGCTTTCAGCGCTCTGGCCTGTTGGTGCAGGCGCTCACCCACCGCAGCTTTTCGGCCGATCACAACGAGCGGCTGGAGTTCTTGGGCGACTCGGTGTTGAACTTGGCGGTGTCTGCGCTGCTGTTTGAACGCTTGCCCGACATGCCCGAGGGCGACTTGTCGCGGGTGCGGGCCAATTTGGTGAAACAAGACGCTTTGGCGGCTCTGGCCGCCGAGGTCTTGTTGGCGCCCGGTTTGCGGCTGGGCGAGGGCGAGCGGCGCAGCGGCGGTCAGCAGCGGCCCTCGATCTTGGCCGATGCTTTGGAGGCCTTGATCGGCGCGGTGTACTTGGATGCGGGTTTTGATGCCGCGCAAGCCTTGGTGCGCCGCTTGTACGCCAATGTGCCGCTCAATGCGCAGATGACCCAACGCGCCAAAGACCCCAAAACCGAGCTGCAAGAGTGGCTGCAGGGGCGCAAGATGCAGCTGCCGGTGTACCGGGTGGTGGCCACGTCCGGAGAGGCGCACCAACAGACCTTTGACGTGGCGTGCGTGGTCGAAGAGCGCGGCTGGACCGAGCGCGGACGGGGCGCGTCGCGTCGCGCCGCCGAACAAGCCGCTGCGGCTGCCATGTTGGCGCGCGTCGGCGCTCTCCATTCTTAAGCTGGAATCTCACGATGAAAAAAAATCCCACCCCAGCGCAATCGGCCGCTGATCTGGACGCCATGTTGGCCGGCGCACTGGGCAAGACCACAGCAGCCCCGGAAGACACGCCGCAGGCTGAGGCCGCCGACACCCACCCCGACGCCAGCGCGGCGCGGCGCAGCGGCTATGTGGCCATTGTGGGCAAACCCAATGTGGGCAAATCCACCTTGCTCAACGCCTTGGTCGGACAAAAAATCAGCATCACCTCACGCAAAGCCCAGACCACGCGCCACCGCATCACTGGCATGCGCACCGTGGGGGCCACCCAGTTTGTGTTTGTCGACACGCCAGGCTTTCAGACCCGCCACGGCAACGCGCTCAACCGCTCGCTCAACAAGACGGTGCTGGGCGCCGTGAGCGATGTCGATGTGGTGGTGTTTGTGGTGGAGGCTGGCCATTTCAACCTGGCGGATGCCAAGGTGCTCGACCTGTTGCCACGGGATGTGCCGGTGCTGTTGGTTGCCAACAAATTCGATCTGGTGCACCGCCGGGCCGAGTTGGCGCCCTGGCTGCGCAGCATGCAAGAGCGCCACCCGTTTGCCGAGTTCGTCCCCATGTCGGCAAAAAATCCGCGTGATATCCAACGCTTCTTTGCCATTTGTGCCCAGCACTTGCCTGAGCAGGACTGGTTGTTCGATGCCGACACGCTGACCGACAAGAGCGAGCGTTTTATGGCCGCTGAAATGATCCGCGAGAAGCTGTTTCGCCTCACCGGCGACGAACTGCCCTACACCTCTACGGTGGTGATCGACCTGTTTGTGGAGGAAGGGCGCTTGAAGCGTATTGCCGCCACCATTGTGGTGGAGCGCGACGGCCACAAGGGCATGGTGATTGGCGACAAGGGTGAGAAGCTCAAACGCATCGGCACCGAGGCGCGCCAGGAGCTGGAAAAGCTCTGGGACTGCAAGGTGTTTTTGGAGTTGTGGGTCAAGGTCAAGTCCGGCTGGGCCGACGACGAAGCGCGGGTGCGATCGTTCGGTTACGAGTGAGCGGCGTGTGGCGGGTCGACCAGCTAGCGTGGTGTTGAGGCATTCGCCGTGGCGCTGAGTCCGCGCGTCAACGACGAAGCCGCCTATGTGCTGCACCGCTACGACTGGAGCGAGGCCAGTCTGGTGCTGGAGGTGTTTGCTCGCCGCGCGGGGCGCGTGGTCTTGGTGGCCAAGGGCGTGAAGCGACCGTCGTCGCAGTTTCGGCCGGTGTTGCTGCCCCTGCAGCCCTTGCGCCTGAGCTGGGGGGGCGACGCCGAGGTGCGCACCCTCAAGGCGGCGCAGTGGCAGGGCGGCCATGTCATGCCGACCGGCGATGCCTTGCTCGCGGGCTCCTACCTCAATGAATTGGTGTTGCGTTTGCTCGCGCGCGACGACCCACACCCGGCGCTGTTCGACCATTACGCCTTGGCGGTGGCGCTGCTGGCCCAGCAGCCGCAGGCCCAGGCGCCGGTGTTGCGGGCGTTTGAATTGCTGCTGCTGCGTGCGGTGGGCTTGTTGCCCGAACTGGACCGCGAAGGCAGCACACTGGCGCCGCTCAGAGACGGCACCCTGTACCGCTTGGTGCCCGACACTGGCGTGCGCGCGTTGGCCGAGGGCGAAGAGGGCGGCTTGCCTGCGGTCGTCTGGCACGGGCTGGCGCAGAGTCTGGCGTCGCAGACGCCGTTGACCGACGCGCTGCCCTGGTGCGCGCAGGCCGCCGGTGTGTTGCGTTCGCAGTTGTTGCACCTGCTGCACTACCATAGCGGCGTTCGCGAGTTCCGCACCCGCCGCCTGATGCGCGATGTGCAGCAACTCGCCTCCTCGTCTTGATGGGCCCCACCGCACCATGAACCGCACCCCCTCCCGCACCGCCTTGTCGGTCAACCTCAACAAAGTGGCCACTGTGCGCAACACACGGCACCTAGGCACTCCCAGCGTGGTGCGCGCCGCCACCCTGTGCCTGCAGGCCGGGGCCGCCGGCATCACGGTGCACCCCCGCCCCGACGAGCGCCACATCCGCGCACACGATGTCTTCGATCTGGGCGCCTTGCTGCAGGCTTGGCCCGAGCGCGAATTCAATATCGAAGGCAACCCCTCGCACAACCTGTTGGAGGTGGCCGCCGCCGTGCGCGAGCGCGGCTTGCCGCTGCACCAGCTCACCTTGGTGCCCGACGGCGTGGGGCAGCTCACCAGCGACCACGGCTGGCGCTTCCCGCAGGACGCAGCCGTGTTGGCGCCGCTGGTGGCCAAAGCCAAGGCCTTGGGCGCGCGCGTCAGCCTATTCATGGACCCCGAACCCGAGCACATGCTGGCTGCCAAAGCCGTGGGGGCCGACCGGATTGAGCTCTACACCGAGCCCTACGCCGCCGCCTGGCTGGAGACCGACGCGTCTGAGCGCGCCGGTCGGGTGCAGGCTGAGCTGCAACGCTACGCCGCCGCTGCGCAGGCTGCGCTGGACGTGGGCCTGGGCGTCAACGCGGGGCACGACCTCAACTTGACCAACTTGGGCGC
>CAMBOY010000197.1 GCA_945869245.1 Hydrogenophaga intermedia | reverse complement strand
ACCTGGTTGGGAACGATGATGCGCGGCACGCCGTGCTGCACGCCCAGGCCCACCTGAAACAGCGTGGCCAGGCTGATGCCCCAGGCACCGGCGCCGAGCTGGCGTTGCCAGAGTTCGGGCGACAGGGTGGTTTTGCCATGGGGGGCGAGGCTGATGCGACGCTCGTCGCAAAAACGCTGCATCCAGGCTAGGTTGTGGCTGAGCGCCGAGTCTTTGAGCACCGCCAGCGGCAACGGCAAGTCGCCATGCAGCACGCGCCAGCTTTGTGCGGCCACACCAGCGCGGCTCAAGGGCGCTTGGCCCAGCGGAAAACCTTTGAGATCGGCAGTGAACATCGCGCCCTCCGGCGCCCGGGGTGGGCGCTCACACACAGCGCGCATTCTCACCCGGAAAACTGTCCCCACTGAGCGTGCCCAAAGCTGTGGATAAGCCACTGAACAAGTCTGGCAGGCCGCGTCGCGCTTGGGGTGGCGGCCAATGCCCAAAAAACAGGCAGCTTGTGGCGATGTCGGCGATCAAGCCCCGAGCTGCTGCTCCAGCTGGTGCAGCACCTGGTAACACGGCAGCACCTGGGCCACGCTGGCGTTGGGCTCGCGGCCTTCGCGGATGGCGGCAAAAAACTCGCGGTCTTGCAGCTCGATGCCGATCATGCTCACGTCCACCTGGCTGACATCGATCTTCTCGTCCTTGCCGGTGAACAGGTCGTCGTAGCGCGCGAGGTAGGTGCCGGTGTCGCCGATGTAGCGGAAGAAGGTGCCCAGCGGCCCGTCGTTGTTGAAGCTGAGCGACAGCGTGCAAATGGCGCCGTTGGCCGCTTGCAACTGAATGCTCATGTCCATGGCAATGCCCAGGGTCGGGTGGATCGGGCCCTGGATGGCGTTGGCCTTCACGATCGGGCTGCCCGCTTGGTAGGCGAACAGGTCCACCGTGTGGGCGGCGTGGTGCCACAGCAGGTGGTCGGTCCAGGATCTGGGCTGGCCCAGCGCATTCATGTTGGTGCGGCGGAAGAAATAGGTCTGCACATCCATCTGCTGGATGTTGAATTCGCCGGCGGTGATCTTTTTATGCACCCACTGGTGGCTGGGGTTGAAGCGGCGGGTGTGGCCACACATGGCCACCAAGCCAGTTTGTTTTTGCAGAGCCACCACCTCCTCGCCTTCGGCCAAGATGTCGCACAGCGGGATCTCGACCTGCACATGTTTGCCCGCTTCCAAGCAAGCCTTGGTCTGCGCCGCGTGCATCTGGGTGGGCGTGCACAAAATGACCGCGTCCACTTCCTTGATGGCCAGGCTGTCGGCCAGATCGGTGGTGACATGCCGGATGCCGTATTTGTCGGCCACTTCCTGGGTCTTCGCCAGATCGCGGCTGATGAGGGAGACAACTTCCACATCCGGGATGTTCTTGATCCCGTCGAGGTGTTTGATGCCGAAGGCGCCGGCGCCAGCTAGGGCGACTTTGATGGGCATGGATAGTCCTTGTATGAAATAGGTTATTTGAGTTTGAACAGATTGCGCAGTGCCAAGCCGATGAGGAACAGTGCGGCTAGGCTGAGGGTCTTGTGCAAGATGACCAAAACCGACAAGCCCAGGCCCCACCAAGCTCCCTCAGGCCAAAACGCTTCGCTTGCGTTTCCACTTAGCTTTTCCAAGCCCGGCAAGGGCAAGGTTTGTAGCAATGAAAACTCGAGCCACTTCGGAGTGAAGTCGCAAGCTAGCGTGCTCAAACCACATTGCCCCAGCCAGGACAATAGGCCATAAACCACAGTAAGGACCAACACACCCAAGCCCCAATACCTCAGTGGACGCGTGATACTGAACCCGTAATCGCTGAACGTTCTGTACGCCCGGAACAACGCACGTTTCAAACCCGTTTCGCGCAGCGTTTCCTCTTCCATTTCCAAACGGAAAAATCGGTGCTCTTCGCGGATGGCTTGTTGTTTGCTAAAGGCGAGTTTGAGCGTCCGATAAGCATTGGCGGAATTCTCGTTGCCCGTAGCAGCCGGAAAAACTGCATCTTTAAAACTGATGTCTTGATGCAGCTCGCAGCCGTGAAAGATGGGAGACACCCCAAAGCTGACATGAAATTGATTTGGACGCTTTTTTTCGATTTTATGGCAACCTGCATCATTGACTATCGGTATTTGCTTTTCGTCCCTCTTCAAATCTTCATAGGTATAGTCGCTCGTCAAACAACCAAATGCCGTTTCTCCCAAAAACTTTCGATCAGAAAAATCGGCTTTCCCTGAAAAAACGGTACCAGAAAAATCTATCTTTTGAAATGTTTCAGGCGACAGACCATGATTACCTGCCCACTCTTCGACAGCTTTCAAACGTGCGCCATAAACCCCCCCTACTTGCGCCCACGTCCTCGCACTGAAATCCGCAAGACGCTCAAAATGTGTAGCTTGAAATTTAGCCATGCGCCCAAATTGCGCGGCGGCAAATCCCGCATCTGGTCCAAACTGTGCACCACAAAAGTCCGCATGTTCTCCGAACTGAGCAGCCGTAAAGGCTACGCCATTCCTAAAATGCACGGCAGTGAAGGTAGCAAAATTCCCGAATTGAGCGGCTTTAAAAATCGGGTAATAGTCAAACTGAGCCGCACGAAAGTTGGCAAAATCCCCAAACTCCATCGCAGCAAAAGAAAGATTGGGCTTCAGTGGCACTTTTCGAAAACGAACTCCAGAAAAATCGACACGATTAGCATTACTACCTTTCGTCGGAAATGCATTCCTCCACGCATTCCAAAGTACGTGCGTCTTGTCCTCACCTACGGCTCGCCCCACCTCATTACTTTTCAACGCCAGCGCCAAACATCCCGCCCTGCTGATGGCGTTCGGCTCACCATTTTTAGCGTTAGCAAAAACATCCAAAATGTGCTTCCGAATCGACTCTTCTATTTGCTGCAATGCAGGGAATCTTTGAATTAATTCTTCGTGGTTGACTTTGCTGCTCATAGTTTCCTCCATCCCCCAGTGTCAGGCCGCCAACGGCTCGATCTCTCGCGCAATCAGGGCGGCCTTCTCAATCTCGGCCACCCGCAGGTCGTACTGGGTTTGCAAGTTCAGCCAGCTTTGTGCATCGCCACCAAAAAACTGCGCCAGACGCAGCGCGGTGTCGGCGCTGACCCCACGGCGCTCGAGCACGATGTCGTTGACTCGGCTGGCAGGAATGTGCAGGCGCTTGGCCAAGGCGTTGGCGCTCATGCTCAGCGGCACAAGGTAGTCCTCGCGCAGTACTTCACCGGGGTGGATGGGGCGCATGCCGTTTTTGATGCTCATGAGATGCTCCTGTTCAGTGGTAGTCGACGATTTCGACATGGCATGGGCCCTGCGCGGTCCACACAAAACACAGCCGCCATTGGTCGTTGATGCGGATGCTGTGCTGCCCTGCACGGTCGCCCTGCAGGGGCTCAAGCCGATTGCCCGGCGGGGCACGCAAAGACTCCAGCGACACAGCAGCGTCCAAATGCGCCAGCTTGCGTTCCGCCACCGACTTGATGCCAGCAAAGCGCCGGCTCCGCCCGGTGGTGAAAAGCAGCTCTGTATCTGCGCAGTGGAAACCGACAATAGCCATGAACAGAGTTTATACCGATTACCGTTAAACGGTATAGATTCAGGCATTCTCCAGAATCGCGTGGCCGACCGCCGTGTTGCTGGCGGGCACATGGTAGAAGCGGTGCGCCACTTTCGGGGCAGGGCCGGTGGCTTGGCCGTTGTTCACATCGGCCATGGCGCCACGCGCGATCAGCCACATCACCAGTTCAATGCCTTCGCTGCCGGCTTCACGCACATAGTCGATGTGCGGCACCTGGGCGCAGGCCACTGGGTCCTGGATCAGCAGGTCGAGCCAGCGGTTGTCCCACTCGCGGTTGATCAGGCCGGCGCGCGCGCCCTGCAGCTGGTGGCTCATGCCGCCCGTGCCCCAGATGTGTACGTTCAGGTCTTCGTCATAGCTCTCGACCGCCTTGCGGATGGCCTGCCCCAAATTGAAACAGCGCTGGCCGCTGGGCACCGGGTACTGCACCACGTTCACCGCAAACGGAATCACCGGGCAGGGCCAGGCGTCTGTCTTGGGATCGAGCGAGCCGCACATCAGCGACAGCGGCACGGTCAGGCCGTGGTCCACGTCCATCTTGTTGACGATGGTGAGGTCAAAGTCTTGCTGAATGACCGACTGCGCGATGTGGCTGGCCAGCTCGGGATGGCCCAAGACCTGCGGCACCGGACGCGCGCCATACCCTTCGTCGGCGGGCGTGAATGCGGCCGCGGTGCCGATGGCAAAGGTGGGAATCATGTCCAGGCTGAAGGCCGTGGCGTGGTCGTTGTAGACCAGAAAAATCACGTCGGGTTTGTTGTCCTCCATCCATTGTTTGGAGAAGTCGTAGCCCGCAAACAGCGGCTTCCAATAGTCTTCGTGGGTCTTGCCCAGGTCCATGGCCGCGCCAATGGCGGGCACGTGGCTGGTGTAAACGGATGCGGTGATCTTGGCCATATTCAATTCCCTCTTTTGCCTTGCGGTTGGCGGTGCGCCTGGGCGTCGCCGTCTTCGCCGATAAAACGGTTGCCTTCCACCGAGCGGCCGCCGGCGAGCATCATGGCGCGGTACTCCTCTTCGGTCATGCCGGTCATGGAGCCGGCCATTTGCTGGAAGCTCTTGCCGTCGGTGGCGCCAATCTTGGCCAGGAAGTAGATGTTGCCGCCCAGTCGCATGCACCAGTTCAAGTCGCGCGCCAGCACCGCCTGCTTTTGCTCTTCGGTCATGGCCCATTCGTCGAGGTAGGCGCGTTCATTGGCCTTAAAGCGCTCGCGGTTCTCGGCTTTCATGAGCGACATACAAAACTGGTTGAGCCAGTAGCCTTTGCGCGATTGCTCGGCGTCAAAAATGATCGTGCCGGGCACGTCTTGGTAGGGTTTGTCGAGTGCCATGTCAGACCTCCTCGGGCCAGTAGAGCTTCATGGGATTGGTGACGAGCAGCTTCTGCTGCAACTCGGCGCTGGGCGCAATCTGCGGGATGAAGTCCACCAGCAGACCATCGTCGGGCATGTGGTCCTTGAGGTTGGGGTGCGGCCAGTCGGTGCCCCAGAGCACACGGTCCGAAAACTCCTCGACCACCCGGCGCGCAAAGGGCACCACGTCTTGATAGGCGGCCTGCTCGCCATGGAGCGCCTTGGGGCCCGCCACGCTCAGGCGTTCGGGGCACGACACCTTGCTCCACACATTGGTGTGCTCGCGCATGAACTTCAGAAACAGCGCGAACTCAGGCCCATCGATGGGCTTGCTCACATCCGGTCGGCCCATGTGGTCCACCACCACGGTGGTGGGCAGCGCAGTGAAAAAGTCCCACAGCTCGGGCAGGTCCACCGCCTCGAAATAGATCACCACATGCCAGCCCCATTGGGCAATGCGGCCGGCGATCTCCATCAACTCGTCCTTCGGCGTGAAGTCCACCAGCCGCTTGACGAAGTTGAAGCGCACACCCCGCACGCCAGCGTCGTGCATGGCCTGAATCTCGGCGTCCGTCACCGAGCGGCGCACCGTGGCCACGCCGCGCGCCTTGCCGCCGCTGGCCAAACAAGCATCCACCATCGCCCGGTTGTCGGCGCCGTGGCAGGTGGCCTGCACGATCACATTGCGCGCAAAGCCCAGGTGGTCGCGCAGCGCAAACAGCTGAGCCTTGCTTGCGTCGCACGGTGTGTATTTGCGTTCCGGTGCGTACGGGAAAGCATCGCCCGGCCCAAACACATGGCAATGTGCATCGACCGCGCCGGCGGGCAGCACAAAGCGCGGCTTGGAAGGACCGGAGTACCAGTCGAGCCAGCCAGGGGTTTTAACGAAACCTTCGGTTTGGGTGAAGTCACCAG
>CAMBOY010000196.1 GCA_945869245.1 Hydrogenophaga intermedia | reverse complement strand
GGCGGTGGTGGTGCAAGAGGCGGTGTCGCACGACGCGGTCATGCAAGCGGTGCGCGCCGGTGCGGCTGCCTCGGGCTTGCTCAAGGACGTGGTGCTGTTCGACGTGTACCGGCCCAAGACCGACGGCATGGGTGGTGTGGCCAGTGGCGAAAAGAGCTTGGCCATTCGCCTGCACCTGCACGCCGCCGATGCAACCTTGCACGACGAACAGATTGAACATGTGGTGCACGCTGTGCTGGCCAGCCTGGCCGAGCGTGTGCAGGCCCGACTGCGTTAAGGACACACTGCCATGGATTTCGCTGTCGACAGCCTGGAAACCCCAGCGCTCACCAAAGCCCAACTCGCCGACATGCTGTTTGAGCAGATCGGCCTGAACAAACGCGAGGCCAAAGACATGGTCGATGCGTTTTTTGATCTGATCACCCACAGTCTGGTCGACGGACAGGACGTCAAGATCTCGGGTTTTGGCAACTTCCAGATCCGCACCAAAGCGCCGCGCCCCGGCCGCAACCCGCGCACCGGTGAGCCGGTGGCGATTGAGGCCCGGCGTGTGGTCACTTTTCACGCCAGCCCCAAGCTCAAAGAGCAGGTGCAGCATGGCGATGTGTGAGCGCGCAGCGCCGGCACAGCCGACCTTGCCGGATGGTGCTGCGTTTGGCAGCGGCTTTGCGTGCCCGCGGCGATTGCAGTAAAGTCCGCTGCCCACCCGAACAGCTTCGTACCATGGACAACGCGCTCCCTCCTATCCCGGTCAAACGCTATTTCACCATTGGTGAAGTGGGCGACCTGTGTGGCGTCAAGCCGCATGTGTTGCGGTATTGGGAGCAGGAATTCACGCAGTTGCGTCCCATGAAACGCCGGGGCAATCGGCGCTATTACCAGCACCACGAGGTGTTGATGATTCGGCGCATCCGCGAGCTGCTGTACGAACAGGGCTTCACCATCAGTGGGGCGCGCAACAAGTTGCAGGAAATGGCGGCGCAAGAGCGTGGCCAGCCCCGCGCGCCCGTGGACGGCACCGGTGCCGAAACGCCTGCGCCGGTGGTGGATGTGACGGGCGTGTGGCCCACCAGTCGCCTGGGCATGCCGGTGGCACCATACTCGGGCGATGTGCGCACGGAGTTGCTGAAAATTCGCGAGCTGCTCGCCATGTGAGGCCGCAAAGCGCGCTATAATGTGAGTCTTGTCGGCGTGTAGCGCAGCCTGGTAGCGCACTTGCATGGGGTGCAAGGGGTCGCGAGTTCGAATCCCGCCACGCCGACCAACAAGACAGATAGCCCGCAACCGCAAGGTTGTGGGCTTTTTTGTTGTCGGGTTCGTTGTGGCTTGGTGAAGCCGGTGTCTAGAGTCGGCAGGGCAGGTGCACCGCTTGCGCCGACGCCGCTGGCAGTTGCAACCAACGCGTGGCGGCCTCGCCCAACGCCTGCGCCGACCCGGTGCTCAACAACGTGGTTGCCGTGGCATGGGCGTTGGTGGCGCAGTGCGCCAAGCGCAAGCGGGTGTGGCGCGCCACGGCGTTGCCCGTGTCCACCAGCGCCACGTCGGTGCCCAGCACCTGGGCAATGGTGTCGGCCACAAAGGGGTAATGGGTGCAGCCCAGCACCACCACATCGAGCCGTCCGCCAGCCGCTTGGGCTTGTGCCATCAGCGCCGTGCCGTGTTCGGCGCACAGCGCGCGAATGCGGGTGGTGTCGTGGCGCTCAATCGCGTCGGCCAAGCCATGACACGCCCGCGTGTGCCATTGCACCGCTTGTGCCAGCTGCGGGGTGTGCCGCCCCACCTTGCCCAGCAGCTGGGCAAAGCGCTGGCTGCCCAAGGTGCCGCGCGTGGCCATCACGCCGATATGGCCGCTGCGTGTGAGCGCCAGCGCGGGTTTGAGTCCGGGCTCTACACCCACGATGGGCAGGTGAGGGTGCAGCTGCCGCAGCCGGTCGATGGCCGCCGCCGTGGCGGTGTTGCAGGCCACCACCAACGCGTCCAGCGCGTGGTGTGTGGTCAGCCAAGCGGCGATCTCTTGGCAGCGTGCATCGACCCAGGCGTCGCCGCGTTCGCCGTAGGGGGCGTAGCCGCTGTCGGCCAGGTAGACAAAACCGCTCTCGGGCATTTCGGTCCGCAGGGCCTTGAGCACACTGAGGCCGCCCACACCGCTGTCGAACACCGCTATGGTGGGCATGGGTTGGGTCAAGACGTTGCAGCGAGTCAGGCGCCGGTGACGGCAATGCCTTTGAATTCGCCGCTGGCGATCCGCTTTTCCCATTCGGCCGGGCCGGTGATGTGGGCGCTGGTGCCGCCCGCGTCCACCGCCACCGTGACCGGCATGTCCACCACATCGAACTCGTAGATCGCTTCCATGCCCAGGTCGGCAAAGCCCACGACCTTGGCGTGTTTGATCGCTGTGGACACCAAGTAGGCGGCGCCGCCCACGGCCATGAGGTAAGCACTCTGGTGTTTCTTGATCGCCTCAATGGCGGTTGGACCGCGCTCGGCCTTGCCCACCATGGCGATCAACCCGGTTTGGGCCAGCATCATGTCGGTGAATTTGTCCATGCGGGTGGCGGTGGTCGGGCCGGCCGGGCCGACCGCTTCGCCTTGGATCGGATCGACCGGGCCAACGTAGTAAATCACGCGGTTGGTGAAGTCCACCGGCAGTGGCTCACCCTTGGCGAGCATGTCCTGAATGCGTTTGTGCGCGGCGTCGCGGCCGGTCAGCATCTTGCCGTTGAGCAACAAGGTCTGGCCGGGTTTCCAGGCGGCCACTTGTTCCTTGGTCAAGCTGTTGAGGTCCACGCGCTGGCTCTTCTCGGTGTCGGGCGTCCAGTTGACCTTGGGCCACAGGTCCAGGCTTGGGGCCTCCAGGTACACCGGCCCAGAACCGTCCATCACGAAGTGGGCGTGGCGGGTGGCGGCGCAGTTGGGGATCATGGCCACCGGCTTGGACGCCGCGTGGGTGGGGTACATCTTGATCTTGATGTCGAGCACCGTGGTCAGGCCGCCCAAACCCTGCGCGCCAATGCCCAGCGCGTTGACCTTTTCGTACAGCTCCAGGCGCAGCTCTTCCACCTGATCGAGCTTCTCGCCCTTGGCGGCCTTGGCCTGCAGTTCGTACATGTTCAGGTCGTCCATCAGGCTTTCTTTGGCCAGCAGCACGGCTTTTTCGGCGGTGCCGCCGATGCCGATGCCCAGCATGCCCGGCGGGCACCAGCCCGCGCCCATGGTAGGCACGGTCTTGAGCACCCAGTCCACCAGCGAGTCGCTGGGGTTCATCATGACCATCTTGGATTTGTTCTCCGAGCCACCGCCCTTGGCCGCCACGGTGATGTCCACCGTGTCGCCGGCCACGATCTCGGTGAAGATCACCGCCGGGGTGTTGTCCTTGGTGTTCTTGCGGGCGAAGTGCGGATCGGCCACCACGCTGGCGCGCAGCTTGTTGTCGGGGTGGTTGTAGCCCTGGCGCACGCCTTCGTTGATCGCGTCTTCCAGGCTGCCGGTGAAGCCTTCCCAGCGCACGTTCATGCCGACCTTGAGGAACACGTTGACGATGCCGGTGTCTTGGCAGATCGGGCGGTGACCGGTGGCGCTCATGTGCGAGTTGGTCAGGATCTGGGCGATGGCGTCTTTGGCGGCGGCGCTTTGCTCGCGTTCATAAGCCCGGGCCAGGTGTTGGATGTAGTCGGCCGGGTGGTAGTAGCTGATGTACTGCAGCGCGCCCGCAATGGATTCGATCAGGTCGTTTTGGCGAATGACGGTCATGAGTGTCTCTCGGAATAAAAGGGAATCGATGGCGGGCCGCGATGGGTCTGCTGCGGTGGTGCTGGAACACCCAAAAAGTGATGAGCGATTGTAGAAGGGTGCGTCGCAACAAGCGCGAGTCACCCAGGTGGCTGCGCTCGGGTACCGCCCTGTCGTAAGTGGCTCGTAAGAGCTTCTTATCACAGTGTGAGATGAAAATTTTTTCATCCCGCAATGAGGAGACAATGCATGTCAGCGATTGAGTCCACCCTGGTCGAACACCTTGTTTTTGAACCCAGCGCCGCCACGGTACAAGCAGCCCGCATCCAAGGCATGGCCGGCTACAACGCCCTGTGCGCTGAGGCCGAAGCCGACTTTGAAGGCTTCTGGGGCAAGCGCGCCAAGGAAGCGCTGAGCTGGCACAAGCCGTTCACCAAGGTCCTCGACGAATCCAACAAGCCCTTCTACAAGTGGTTCGACGACGGCGAGATCAACGCCTCTTACAACTGCCTGGACCGCCACATGGGCACCCCGGTCGAGAACAAGACCGCGATCATCTTTGAAGCCGACAACGGCGACGTCACCAAGGTCACGTACAAAGAACTGCTGGCCAAGGTGTCGCAGTTTGCCAATGCCCTCAAGGCCCACGGCGTGAAGAAGGGCGACCGTGTGGTCATCTACATGCCCATGACCATCGAAGGCGTGGTGGCCATGCAGGCGTGTGCCCGCATCGGCGCAACCCACAGCGTGGTGTTTGGCGGCTTCTCGGCCAAGGCCTTGCAAGAGCGCATCAACGACGCTGGCGCCGTGGCCGTGGTCACCGCCAACTACCAAATGCGCGGTGGCAAAGAGCTGCCCCTGAAATCGATTGTGGACGAAGCGTTTGCCATGGGCGGCTGCGAGTCGGCCAAGTCGGTCATCGTCTACCAGCGCACACCCACGCCGGTCAATATGGTCGCCGGTCGCGACGTGTTCATGCACGACGCCATGGCGGGCCAGTCCACCGACTGCCCGGTGGAAGTGGTGGGTGCTGAACATCCGCTGTTTGTGTTGTACACATCGGGCTCCACCGGCAAACCCAAAGGTGTGGTGCACAGCACCGGTGGCTATCTGCTGTGGGCCACACTCACCATGCAGTGGACCTTCGACCTGAAAGACAGCGATGTGTTCTGGTGCACCGCCGACATCGGCTGGATCACTGGTCACAGCTACGTGGCCTACGGCCCGCTGTCGGCCGGCGCCACCCAGATCGTGTTCGAAGGTGTGCCCACCTACCCAAATGCCGGCCGCTTCTGGCAGATGATCGAGAAGCACAAGTGCACGATCTTCTATACCGCACCAACCGCCATCCGCTCGCTGATCAAAGCCGCCGACACCGACGAAAAAGTGCACCCCAAGAATTGGGACCTGTCCAGCTTGCGCCTGCTGGGTTCGGTCGGTGAGCCGATCAACCCGGAAGCCTGGATGTGGTACTACAAGCATGTGGGCGGCGAGCGCTGCCCGATTGTGGACACCTTCTGGCAAACCGAGACTGGTGGCCACATGATCACGCCGCTGCCGGGTGCCACGCCGCTGGTGCCGGGTTCGTGCACCTTGCCGCTGCCGGGCATCACCACCGCCATCGTGGACGAAACCGGCAACGACGTGCCCAATGGTTCGGGCGGCATTTTGGTGGTCAAGAAGCCTTGGCCCTCGATGATCCGCACCATCTGGGGTGACCCCGAGCGCTTCAAGAAGAGCTACTTCCCTGAAGAGCTCAAGGGCTACTACCTGGCCGGCGACGGCGCGGTGCGCAGCGCCGACCGCGGGTATTTCCGCATCACCGGCCGCATCGACGACGTGCTCAACGTCTCGGGCCACCGCATGGGCACGATGGAAATCGAATCGGCCTTGGTGGCCAAGTCCGACCTGGTGGCCGAAGCCGCTGTGGTGGGCCGTCCTGATGACCTGACCGGCGAGGCGATTGTGGCGTTTGTGGTGCTCAAGCGCTCGGTGCCCACAGGCGACGAAGCCAAGGCGCTGGCCACCGAGCTGCGCAACTGGGTGGGCAAAGAAATCGGCCCGATTGCCAAGCCCAAAGAAATTCGCTTTGGTGAGAACCTGCCCAAGACCCGTTCGGGCAAGATCATGCGCCGTTTGCTGCGTTCGCTGGCCAAAGGCGAGGAGATCACACAAGACATCTCCACGCTG